>JACOVB010000267.1 GCA_016177555.1 Candidatus Rokuibacteriota bacterium | reverse complement strand
AGCTTCTCCCGCCCGCGGGCCCGGCGAACCCCTCGGTCCGCCGCGAGGCGGGGGCGCGCGTCCGGGCCCTGCTGACCCAGGGGGCCGAGGCGGTGGAGCGCGGCGCCTTCGGTGAGGCCGCGGGCCTCTTGAGACAGGCCACGGAGCTGGCGCCAAGCGATCCCGACGCCTGGAACGGGCTCGGTGTCGCGCTGGTCCATCTCGGAGACGTCACGGCCGGGGTGGCCGCGTTGCGCCGTGCCGTGCGGCTCAAGCCCACCCATTCCGAGGCCGAGCGGAACCTCGGCGTCGTCCTCGACCGCCAGGGGAAGTCCATCGAAGCGGCCGCCCACTACCGCGCATTCCTGGACCTCGCCGCCAACGGACATCCCGCCCGGAACGACGTGCGCCGGCGGCTGGGGGAAATCGCCAGCCGGAAAGGCGACGGATGACGCAGCCCACCGAGCGCTGGGGCTGGGTTCCGCTGGGCCAGATGCTCGTCCAGGACGGAATCCTGACCGACGAGCAGCTCGCTTCCGCCCTGGATCGCCAGCGCAAGGTGAAGGACCGCCTGGGCCAGGTCCTCATCGAGATGAAGCTCATCGACGAGGAGGTCCTGCTCAAGTACCTGGGCGCGCAGTTCCGGAAGGAGCCCATCACCCGCCTGGAGCTGGCCGCTCTCGACCTGGACGTCGTCAGGCTCGTGCCGGAGGAGGTGGCACGCCAGCACCGCATCATCGCCGCCGAGCGGCACGGCCGCCGGCTCGTCGTCGCCACCGCGGACCCGCTGAACGTCGTCGCCATCGACGACCTGCGCCGCGCCACGGGGCTCGACGTGGACTTCCGCATCGGCCCCGGTAGCGCGATCCAGGAAGCCATCGACAAGTGCTATCGCAAGATGATCTCCACGGCGGGCATCGACGACGCGCTCCGCCAGGACCTGGGTCTGAGCGTCGGGCTGTCGCCCGTCACCGAAGAGGCCGTGGACGTCAAGCAGCTGCGGACCCAGGCCGACGATCCGCCCGTCGTGAAGGTCGTGAACTACGTCCTGGGCCGGGCGGCCGAGGACCGCGCCTCTGACATCCACGTCGAGGCCCACGAGGACCGGACGCGCGTCCGGTACCGCATCGACGGCCTGCTGTTCGACCTGATCGAGGTGCCGCGCTCGCTCCATCTGGCCGTCGTCTCGCGCCTCAAGATCATCTCCCGGCTCGACATCGCCGAGCGCCGCCTCCCCCAGGACGGCAGCTTCGCCTCGCGCATCCACGGCAGGGAGATCGACTTCCGCGTCTCCACGCTGCCCACGATCTGGGGCGAGAAGGTGGTGCTGCGGCTCCTCGAGAAGGAAGCCGTCACGACCACCTACACGCTGGAGAACCTGGGCTTCGACCCGGACCAGCTCGAGTCGTTCATGAAGGGCATCCGCCGGCCGTGGGGCATGGTCCTCTTGACGGGTCCCACCGGGAGCGGCAAGTCCACGACGCTGCACACGGCCATCAAGGCCATCAAGTCGCCGCGCAAGAACATCGTCACCGTCGAGGATCCCGTCGAGTACCGCCAGCCCGGCATCCAGCAGGTGCAGGTCAAGGCCGAGATCGGATTCGACTTCGCCCGCTCGCTCCGGTCCATCCTGCGCCAGGACCCCGACATCATCATGGTGGGCGAGATCCGGGACGCCGAGACGGCGCAGATCGCCGTCCGGGCGGCCCTCACCGGCCACCTCGTGCTCTCGACGCTGCACACCAACGACGCGGTCTCCACCCTCATCCGGTTGATCAACATCGGGGTCGAGCCGTTCCTCGTCGCCACGGCCGTGAACGTGGCGGCCGCGCAGCGGCTCGTCAGGAAGATCTGCACGCACTGCAAGGAGGCCTACCAGCCCACGCCGGAGGAGGCCAGCCTGTTCGCCCCCGACCCGGCGCCCGAGCTGCTGCACCGCGGGCGGGGATGCAAGGAGTGCCGCAACATCGGCTACCACGGCCGCATGGCCCTCTACGAGGTGTTCTGGGTCAACGCGAACGTGCGCCGCATGGTGCTCGACGGGGCCGATGGGGACGTGATCCGCAAGTACGCCGTCGAGGGCGGGATGGTGCCCCTCAGGCAGGCGGGGTTCCGCAAGGTGGTGCAGGGGATCACCACCCTGGAAGAGATCATGGCCGTCGTCGCGGACCAGGACTGAGCCCATGCCGGTCTTCGAGTACGAGATCGCCGATCGCGCCGGGGCCATGACGCGGGGGCGGGCCGAGGCCGAGAGCCAGGGCGATCTCATCGCCCGCTTCAAGGAGCAGGGGCAGTGGGTGCTGGCCGTTCGACCGGTGGCCGGCGGCGGCGTGGCAGGGCTCGGGGCCGGGCTCGGAGCCGGCGTCGCGCTCGGGCCCCTCATCGAGGCGGCGCGGCAGACGGTCAAGCGGCTGTCGAGCGGCGTGAATCTGGCCACCATGGTGCTGTTCACGGGCCAGCTGGCGGCCATGCTGTCGGGCGGCCTGCACTTGGTCCGGATCCTCACCGCGCTCGCGGCCGAGACGGCGAACAAGCCCTTCAGGAAGGTGCTGGAGGACGTGCGCGATGCCATCACCGGCGGCGCCAGCTTCGCCGACTCGCTCACCCGGCATCCGCACGTGTTCGACCGGCTCTACGTCGCCGTGATCCGGGCCGGCGAGCTGTCGGGCTCCCTGCCGCAGGTCCTGGACACGCTCACCGTCTATCTCGAGAAGACGGCGGACCTCCGCCGCAAGGTCAAGGGGGCCATCGCCTACCCGATCGTCATCCTGACCGTCGCGCTCCTGGTCGTCTTCGTGATGGTGGTGAAGATCGTGCCGATCTTCCAGGGGGTGTACGCGCGCGCCAACGCCACGCTGCCCGCGCCGACCCGCGCGCTCGTGGCGATCAGCGACGCGGTGCGCGACTCGGCGCTGACGGTGTTCGTGGTCCTCATCCTGGTGGTCATCGGCATCTTTGCGGTCCTGCAGTCGGAGGCCGGCCGCCGCCTCTTCGACCGCTTCAAGCTCAACGTGCCGCTCTTCGGGACGCTCATCCGCAAGGCGATCATGGCCCGTGTCTGCCGCACGCTCAGCGTGCTGCTCAACAGCGGCATCCCGCTCATCGAGGCCATGGAGACCGTCTCCAAGGTCGCGGGGAACAAGGTCGTCGAGGAGGCCATGGCGACGGCCACCCAGCGGATGCGGGACGGCGGCACCATCGCCGAGACCCTCCGCGAGACGGGCCAGTTCCCGAGCATGGTCACCCAGCTCGTGGCCACCGGCGAGGAGAGCGGCACGCTGCCGGGGATGCTGGCGAAGGCCGCGCTCTACTACGAGCAGCAGGTGGACAGCGCGGTGGCCACCCTGTCCACGCTCATCGAGCCCGTCATGATCGTGATCATGGGGGCCATCGCCGGGAGCATCATCTTCGCGCTCTATCTGCCGATCTTCACCCTCGGCCAGGCGATGAAGGGCGGGATCAGGTAGACCGCAGCGCCGGAGCGATGCCCGAGCGGGTTCGGCCGTATCGCGTGTCGGTCAGGCTGTACGTGATCTTCTCCCTCCTCATGGCCGTCTCGGCCACGGTGAGCGGCCTCATCCTCCTCTACCTCGCGCGGCCCTTCATCACGGAGCTCGGAGGGCAGCAGGCCGCCCGCGCTACCGTCCTCCTCTTCTCCGGCGCGGCGCTGGCGGGGGCGGCGGCAGCCGTGGGCGGGCTCGTGGTCGGGCTGCGCTTCGCCGGGCGCATCCGCGGCATCGTCCGGAAGGCGCAGGCCCTGTCCCCGACCGGCGAGGAGACGCGCCGGTCGCGCGCCACCGACGAGCTCGGGGCGCTGGACGAGGTGGTGGGCCGGCTGACGCTCTCCATGGATCGCTTCGTCCGGGACAGCGACATCCTCACGCGGCTGCCCGAGGGCATGCTCCTGCTGGGGCCCGCGGGCGACCTCGTGTCGTTCAACACCGCCGCCGAGGTCCTCCTGGAGATGTCGCTGGAGCATTTCCGCGGCCTGCCGATCCTGTCCAGCCAGGGGCCGCTGCCGGTGGGCAAGGGGAATGAGCCGCTGGCCCACCTGCTCGACGATGCCACGGTGGGGGAACGCTCGGTCCACATGAGCGAGGTGACGGCGACGACCTCGAAGGGGCGGGAGCTGGTCCTGGAGATCACCGCCCAGCACCGCGAGTGGGGGCGGGACTCGACGGCGCTGGTCCTGCTCTTCCGGGACGCCACGGAAAAGCGGCGGATCCGGGAGGAGATCCGGCGGGCGGATCAGCTCGCTTTCCTCGGGGGCATGGCCGCGCGCGTTGCCCACGAGATCCGCACGCCGCTGGCGACGATCCGCGGGCTGGTGGAGCTGCTGCAAACCGACCTGCCCCTGTCGGACTCGAGGCGGGAGTACATGGATCGCCTGCTCCAGGCGGTGGACCGGCAGGACCGCCTGGTCGAGAACCTCCTCACCCTGAGCCACCCGGAGCCGGAGAGCTGGCAGCCCGTGCCCCTGCGAGAGCTGGTGGACGATGTCGTCGGCATGCTGCCCGGCGATCCGCGCCTCCGTGTGGCGCCGCCGCCCGCATTGCTTCTCCCTGCCATGGGGGACGCGTTCCGGCTGAGCGAGGTGCTCAGCAACCTGATCAAGAACGCGCTGGAAGCCACGCCCCGGGATGGTACGGTGGAAGTCACCCTGGCGCCGGGAGAGCGCGATCGCGTCCGCGTCACGGTGCGGAATACCGGCGCGGGCATCCCCGCCGAGATCCGGGAGCGCATCTTCCAGCCCTTCTTCACGACGAAGTCGCGCGGGACGGGGCTCGGGCTCGCGATCGCCAGGCAGATCGTGGACGCGCATCGGGGGAGCCTCAGAGTGGAGAGTGACGGCGTGTCGGAGACCACGTTCATCGTCGAGCTGCCCACCACGGCCCCGGTGGTGGCGGCCGCGCGCGCCTGAGAGGCGCCATGGCCGAGCGCATCCTGATCGCCGAGGACGACGAGGATCTGGCCTTCGTCCTGCGCGAGGCCCTGATCCGGAAGGACTACGAGGTCGAGGTGGCGCCCACGGCCGGCGCCCTTCTCGACAAGCTCAAGGTCGCCGCGTGGGACCTGATCCTCCTGGACGTGAAGCTCCCGGACATGGATGGGCTCGACGCCATCCCGCGCTGCCGCGACCTGGCCCCGGACACGCCCATCATCGTGATGACGGCCCACGGCACCCGCGAGATCGCCAGCGAGGCCATCACGCGCGGCGCGTACGACTTCTTCACCAAGCCCCTCAAGATGGTCGAGTTCCAGGTGGTCGTCGCCCGGGCCCTCGAGCGGCGGCGCCTCCAGCAGCAGGTCAAGGCGCTGCAGGCGGCGCAGGGGACCGGTTTCGAGGAGCTGATCGGGCCCAGCCTCCCGCTCCGCCGCGTGATCGAGATGGCGCAGCGGGTGGCGCCCACCGATGTGACCATCCTGATCGAAGGCGAGAGCGGGACGGGCAAGGAGGTGCTGGCCCGCGCCATCCACCGGCTGAGCCCCCGGAAGGAGGGGCCGCTCATCCCGGTGAACTGCGCGGCGAGTCCGGAGGGCCTGCTCGAGTCCGAGCTCTTCGGCCACGAGCGGGGCGCCTTCACGGGAGCCGTGCGGGCCAAGCCGGGACGCTTCGAGCTCGCGCGCTCCGGCACGCTCTTCCTCGACGAGATCGGCGACATGCCGCTCTCCATGCAGGTGAAGATCCTCCGGGCGCTCCAGGAGCGGGAGATCGAGCGCGTGGGCGGCACCAGGCCCATCAGCGTGGACGTGCGGGTGGTCGCCGCCACCCACCAGAACCTCGACACCCTCGTCGCGGAGGGCAAGTTCCGCCCCGACCTCTTCTACCGCCTGCAGGGCATCCGGCTGCGGATTCCCCCGCTGCGGGAGCGGATCGACGATCTGCCGGACCTGATCACCCATCTGCTGCAGCGCGCCGCGCGCCGGCTGTCGCGGATGCCGGCCACGCTGTCCACCGAGGCGCTCCGGTGTCTCTGGACATACCAGTGGCCCGGCAATGTTCGCGAATTGCAGCATGTGCTGGAAGGCGCCATGGTGCTCTCCGACGGCATCATCCTGCCGGAGCACCTGCCGCCGGCCATCCAGCAGAGCGCCGCGGCGCCCCCCGATACCGCCGTCCACCCTCCGCTCTCCGGGTCCCTCGACGAGGCGCTCGAAGACTGGGAGCGCCGCATGATCCTCGACGCGCTCCGCCAGGCGGGCGGCGTCCAGGCGCGCGCCGCCAAGATCCTCGGCATCTCGGAGCGCAGCCTCTGGTATCGGGTCAAGAAGCTCGGCATCCAGGTCCGGACGCCGCCCGCATGAGATCTCGCGGCGCCCCACCCGCACCCCGGCCCTCTCCCTCCAGAGGGAGAGGGGGTCGCTTGGGTGCCCTCGCCCCCGGAGGGGGAGAGGGGCCAGGTGAGGGGCGCGCAGGGCGCGGAACACGCGTTCGTGAATAAGCCAGGCTGAGCTGTCGGCGCCAGTGCCCATGGACACCTTTGCGGAAGCCCTGGCCGCTCTCCTCGGCCGCCTCGCCAGCATCGAGGGGCCGCTGGTGGTCGTCGTCTCGCGGATCCTCGTGGTGCTGGCGGCCGTGGGGCTGGCCTCCGTGGGGTACCGGGCCGGCTCGCGGCTGATCGACAAGCTCCTCCGGCCGCTCGAGGGCGCCTCCGACTATCCCGTCAAGGTCCAGCGCGCGCGGACCCTCGGGCCGCTCATGAAGAGCGTCACCCGGTATGCGCTGGCCTTCATGGCGCTCATGGTGGCCCTGCGGGAAGTCGGCGTCGATATCCGGGCCCTGCTGGTCTCGGCCGGGGTCCTCGGGCTGGCCGTGGGGCTCGGCGCCCAGAGCCTGATCAAGGATGTGATCACCGGCTTCTTCATCCTCTTCGAGGGGCTCATCGCGGTGGGCGACGTCATCGAGGTGGGCAGCCACGTGGGGACGGTGGAGTCCATCGGGCTGCGCGTCACCAAGCTCCGCATGCTCAACGGCGCCCAGCGGGTGATCCCCAACGGCGAGCTCACGCAGTTCGCGAACTACAACAAGGGGTGGGCGCGGGCGGTGCTGGACGTGACCGTGGCCTACGACGTGGACGTGCGGCGCGCCCTCGAGCTGCTGGAGCGCCTGGCCCGGGAGTGGGGCCGGGAGACCGGGCTCGCCCTCGAGGACCCCCAGGCCCAGGGCATCGTCCGCTTCGGCGACGGGGAGCTGGGCTTGCGCCTGATGGTGAAGGTTCCGGCGGACAAGCGCGCGGAGGCCGAGATGGAGCTGCGCCGGCGGATCAAGGAGACGTTCGATCGCGAGGGCATCCAGGTGCCGTCCGCCGAGCGTGTCGTGTACCTTCGAGCCGAGAAGCCAGGGAGACAGTGATGGCGCAGCCTCCGATGAAGGTTCGCAAGGCGGTGTTTCCGGCAGCGGGCCTCGGCACCCGCTTTCTGCCGGCCACCAAGGCGCAGCCCAAGGAGATGCTGCCGCTGGTGGACAAGCCCACCATCCAGTACGTGGTGGAAGAGGCGGTGGCCTCGGGGCTCGAGGACATCATCCTGGTCACCGGACGGAACAAGCGCGCGATCGAGGATCACTTCGACGCCGCCTTCGAGCTGGAGTACTACCTGCAGGACCGCGGCAAGCTGGAGGAGCTCGCGCAGATCAAGACCATCTCCGAGCTGGCCGCCGTCTCCTACGTCCGGCAGAAGGAGCCGCTGGGGCTGGGGCACGCCATTCTCTGCGCCCGGCCTCTGGTGGGCGAGGAGCCCTTCGGTGTCTTCCTTGGTGACGACATCATCGTCTCCACGGTGCCGTGCATGCGCCAGCTCCTGGACGTCTACGAGCGCCACGACGGGCCCGTCCTGGCCGTCATGCGGGTGCCCCGCGAGGAAATCGGCCGCTACGGGGTCATCTCCGCCCGGCCCCTCGGCGGGAACGTCTTCGAGGTCCAGGACCTGGTCGAGAAGCCGGACCCGGCAGACGCCCCGTCCGATCTGGCCATCATCGGGCGCTATGTCCTGACACCGGACCTGTTCCCCATCCTGGCCGAGACCGCCGCCGACAGCCGCGGCGAGATCCAGCTCACCAACGGCCTGCGCACGCTGCGGGCCCGGCGCCCCCTCTACGCCGTGGAGTTCGAGGGCAAGCGCTACGACACCGGCGACCGGCTCGGCTTCCTCAAGGCGACGGTGGAGTTCGCCCTGGCGCGCCCCGACCTGGCGGAGGCCTTCCGCAGCTACCTCAAGAGCCTCGACCTCTAGAATCGGGCGTTGTGGCGGGGACTTGCGGCCGGAGGCGCCCGCCATTCGATTGACTTCCCGAGGGGTTTCTGGGAAAATCCGCCCACCTGAACGGCCTGCCGCCAAGCCAGCTTCAGGCACCTATGCCAAACCACCCAAAGCGGGCCTTTCACATCGCCTCCGAAGCCGAGATCAAGGCTGGCGAGGTGTCCGACGTCTACTTCGCGCGCACCGTCCAGATCCTCAAGGCCCGGGGCCTCAACAGGCGCGTCAAGGCCGAGATCCGCCTGAAGAGTTTTCCGCAGGCCGACTGGTCCTTCGGCATCCTGGCGGGGATCGAGGAGGCGGCCACCCTGCTCGAAGGCCTCCCCGTGAATGTGTGGGCCATGGACGAGGGGACCGTGTTCGCCCCCTACGAGCCGGTGCTGGTGGTCGAGGGGACCTACACCGAGTGGGCCGAGTACGAGACCGCCCTCCTTGGCTTTCTCTGCCAGGCCTCCGGCATCGCCACCAAGGCCGCCCGCTGCAAGCGCGCCGCAGGCGAGCGCCAGGTCATCTCCTTCGGCGCGCGGCGCATGCACCCGGCGCTGGCTCCCATGATCGAGCGAAACGCCTTCATCGGCGGCTGCGACGGCGTGGCCGTGACCAAGGCCGCCGAGCTGATCGACGCCGACCCCATGGGGACCATCCCGCACGCCCTCGTGCTCATGTTCGGCGACACCGTGGAGGCCCTCCGCGCCTTCCATGAGGTGGTGGATCCGAAGGTGCGCCGCGTGGCCCTCATCGACACGCTCCAGGACGAGAAGTTCGAGGCCATCCGCGTCGCCGAGGCGCTCGGGAAGGACCTCTACGCCGTCCGGCTCGACACGCCGTCCTCGCGGCGCGGCGACTTCTTCCGGATCCTCGATGAGGTGCGGTGGGAGCTGGATTTCCGCGGCTTCGACCACGTGAAGATCCTCGCCTCCGGCGGCATCGACGAGTACGAGATCCTCAAGCTCAACCCGCTGGTGGACGGCTACGGGGTCGGCACCGCCATCGCCAATGCTCCGGCGCTCTCCTTCGCGCTCGACATCATGGAGATCGAGGGTCGGCCCATGGCCAAGCGCGGCAAGCGCTCGGGCGCCAAGCAGGTGTGGCGCATGCCCGGCTCCGTCCAGAACACGGTCCTGCCCGCCCACAAGCCCGCCCCCATGGGCGCGGACGGCCGCCCCGCCGAGGGCCTTCTCAAGCCCCTCATCGCCTCGGGCCGCCTCGTGCGCGATCTGCCGCCGCCCCGGAGCATCCGCGAGTACGTGCTGGAGCAGATGCTCCGGATCGACATCGACGCCTCCCGGGAGCGGGGCCTTCGCGGGGATTACTGAGAGCGGGGCCCGCGGCATGGGCGTCCTGGATGAGATCGTGTCCCATAAGCGCGCCGAGGTGGCCAGCCGCCGCGCCGCCCGCCCGGTGAGCGGCCTCGAGTCAGCCAGCCGGGCCCTCCCTCCCGCGAAGGATTTCGAGGGGGCGCTGCGCCCGGCCGCGGGCGCGCGCGTCACGCTCATCGCGGAGGTGAAGCGAGCCTCCCCGTCCCGGGGCGTGCTGAACGCCGCGCTCGATCCCGCCGCCCAGGGGCGGGCCTATGCCGCCGCCGGGGCCGCCGCGCTCTCCGTTCTCACCGACGAGAAGTACTTCCACGGGACCCTCGACGATCTCGTGGCCGTCCGCGCCGCCGTCTCGCTGCCCGTGCTCCGCAAGGAATTCATCGTGGACGAGTACCAGCTCTGGGAGTCCAGGGCCGCGGGCGCCGACGCCGTGCTCCTCATCGTGGCCGCCGTCGGCGCGGGCGCCCTCCGGGATCTGTTCCAGGCGGCCAAGGGCATCGGGCTCGGCACGCTCGTGGAGGCTCACACGGCCCGCGAAGTCGAGGAGGCGCTGGCGGTGGGCGCGCAGGTGGTCGGCATCAACAACCGCGACCTCCAGACGCTCGAGACGGAGGTGGCCACCTCCGTGGCCCTGCTGTCGATGATCCCGGCGGGCTGCGTAGCAGTGAGCGAGAGCGGCATCTTCACACGCGAGGACGTCCAGCGCGTCGTGGCGGCCGGCGCGCACGCGATCCTGGTGGGTGAGGCGCTCGTGCGGGCGGCGGATGTCGCCGCCAAGGTCCGCGAGCTGACGCTCCGGGACTCCTGAGATGATCCGGATCAAGATTTGCGGGATCACCAGCGCCGAGGACGCCCGGCTCTGCTGGGAGGCGGGGGCTGATGCGCTGGGATTCATCTTCGTGGAAGGGACGCCACGCCATGTGACGCCGGCCCAGGCCGCCGCGATCATCGCGGGTCTCCCCCCATTCGTGACCCCGGTGGGCGTGTTCTGGGATCATGCCACGGGCCATGTCAAGGCCGTGGCCGAGGAGTGCGGGCTCGGGGCGCTGCAGTTTCACGGCGACGAGGCGCCGGAGGACCTCGACGGCTACCGGCTCCCGACAATCAAGGCGATCAAGGTGGACGGGCCGGAGGCGCTCCGCCGCATGGCAGGATACCGGGTGTCGGCCTTCCTCCTGGACTCGCCAGCGCGCTGGAGCGAGGGCGAGGCCCGCCCCCCGATCTCCTGGGAGCTGGCCCGTCAGGCGCGGGAGGCCGGGCGGCGCATCATTCTCTCGGCCGGGCTCACCGCCGACAATGTCGCCGAGGCCGTGTGCGCCGCCACGCCGTACGCGGTGGACGTGAACTCGGGCGTGGAGAGGGAGCCGGGCCGGAAGGACCCCGACAAGGTGCGCCGCTTCATCGCCAGCGCATTGGCCGCCTGGCCGGGTCAGCCATGAGATCCGCAATGACGGCCGCGAGGCTGAACCCTGCCGCGCTCCCGGACGCCGCCGGCCACTTCGGCCGCTTCGGCGGGCGCTTCGTCCCCGAGACGCTCATGGCGCCGCTCATCGAGCTCGAGCGGGCCTACCGCGCGAATTGCGCCGATGCCCGCTTCCGGCTCCGGCTCCAGGATCTTCTCATCCATTACGCCGGCCGGCCGACGCCGCTCTACTTCGCCGAGCGGCTGACGCGAGCCTGCGGCGGGGCGCGCATCTTCCTCAAGCGCGAGGACCTCTGCCACACGGGCGCGCACAAGATCAACAACGTGCTCGGGCAGGCGCTCCTGGCCACCCGCATGGGCAAGAAGCGGATCATCGCGGAGACCGGCGCGGGTCAGCACGGGGTGGCCTCGGCCACGGCGGCCGCGCTTTTCGGGCTCCCCTGCGAGGTGTACATGGGCAGCGTGGACATCGAGCGCCAGGCGCTCAACGTCTTCCGCATGAAGCTCCTCGGGGCGACCGTGATCCCGGTGGAGTCGGGCTCCCGCACGCTCAAGGACGCGGTGAACGAGGCGCTCCGGGACTGGGTGACCAATGTCCGCAACACCTACTACCTCCTGGGCTCGGCCATGGGGCCGCACCCGTACCCGATGATGGTGCGCGATTTCCAGCGGGTGATCGGCGAGGAAGCGCGAGCCCAGTCGCGGACCCTCACCGGCCGGCTGCCGGACCTGGTGGTGGCCTGCGTCGGGGGCGGCTCCAACGCCATCGGCCTCTTCTGGCCCTTCATCAAGGACCGCGCTGTTCGCATCGTGGGCGTGGAGGCGGGCGGCCACGGCCTGCAGAGCGGCAAGCACGGCGCCTCTCTCGGGGCGGGCGCGGTCGGCGTGCTGCACGGGAGCATGAGCTACGTGCTCCAGAACGACGACGGGCAGGTCGCCGAGGCCCACTCGATCTCGGCGGGCCTCGACTACCCCGGGGTCGGCCCCGAGCACGCCTACTACCGCGACCTCGGCCGCTTCCAGTACGCCTCCATCACGGACGCGGAGGCGCTGGAGGCGTTCCAGACGCTGGCGCGGCTCGAGGGACTGATGCCGGCGCTGGAGTCGGCCCACGCCGTGGCCTATGCCGTGCAGGCCGCCCGGCAGATGAAGAAGAGCGAGACGGTCGTGGTCGGGCTGTCGGGGCGTGGCGACAAGGACGTCCACACCATCGCCGCCGCCCTCGACCGAACCAACGGCCACCCGTGAGCAGACTCCAGGGGACCTTCGAGAGGCTCCGCGCGCGCGGCGAGCGGGCGCTGATCGCGTACTTCACCGCGGGCGACCCGTCGCTGGCCCTCACCGGCAAGCTGGTCGCCGAGGCGGCGCGCCAGGGGGCGGACATCATCGAGCTGGGCATCCCGTTCTCGGACCCGCTGGCCGATGGCCCGGTGATCCAGCGGGCGACGCAGCGCGCGCTCCAGGCCGGGGTGACGCTGCCGCGGGTGCTGGAGCTGGTGCGCGAGCTCCGGGGCGAGGTGTCGGTGCCCCTCGTCTTCCTGACCTACTACAATCCCGTGTTCGCCTTCGGGCTCAAGGCCTTCTGCCACACGGCGGTGGAGGCCGGCGTGGACGGCGTGATCGTGGCCGATCTGCCGCCCGAGGAGGCCGGGCCGCTCCAGGCCGAAGCCCGCCCGGCGGGGCTCGACCTCATCCACCTCGTGGCGCCCACCTCGACGCCGGCGCGAATGCGGAAGATCGCGCGGGCCAGCAGCGGATTCATCTACATGGTCTCGCTCACCGGGGTCACCGGGGAGCGGACTGAGCTGCCGTCCGATCTCCTCCAGCACCTGCGGGCGCTCCGCGGCATCACCACCAAGCCGGTGTGCGTCGGCTTCGGCATCGGCAACCCGGAGCAGGCCGCCGTGGTGGGCCGCTTCGCCGACGGCGTCATCGTGGGCTCAGCGATCGTGCGAGTGGTCGAGGAGCACGCCGGCTCCCCGGCGCTCATCCCCGAGGTCGGCCGCTTCATCGCCGCCCTCAAGGCCCCCCTCCGATGACTGCGGGGTCAGGTCTTGCAATCCGACACGTAGCCCCGGCCGCACCGCGGCTGCGCTCCAGGCGGTACACGGTCACCCGTGCTCTGACCCATGTCGGAAGGCAAGACCGCCCCCATGCCGATGTCGTAATGCAAGACCTGACCCCATAGCGCCATGGCGTGGTTCTGGAAGAAGAAGGAAGGGGAGGAGCGGCCCACGAAGGTCCAGATCGCCGAGGGGCTATGGATCAAGTGCGACTCGTGCAAGGAGATCGTCTACCGCGCCGAGGTGGACCGCGCCGGCCGCGTCTGCCCTCGCTGCCGCTACCCCTTCAGGATCTCGGCGCGGGAGCGTATCGCCTCCCTGGTGGACGAGGGCTCCTTCGAGGAGCGCGACGCGCGGCTCACCGCGCGGGACCCGCTGGAGTTCAAGGACACCAAGAAGTACACGGACCGCGTCAAGGCGGCGAAGAAGGCGACGGGCCTCGAGGAGGCCGTGCTGAGCGGCACGGCGCGCATCGGGGGCCACCCGCTGGTCCTCGCCGTGTTCGAGTTCGGCTTCATGGGGGGCAGCATGGCCTCCGTGGTCGGGGAGAAGCTGACGCGGGCCATCGAGCTCGCCATCCAGAAGCGGATCCCGCTCGTGATCGTGTCCGCCTCGGGCGGAGCGCGGATGCAGGAGGGGATCCTGTCCCTCATGCAGATGGCCAAGACCGCGGCCGCGCTCCACCGTCTGGCCGGGGAGCGGTTGCCGTACATCTCGCTCCTCACCGATCCGACCACCGGGGGTGTGACGGCCAGCTTCGCCATGCTCGGCGACGTCATCATGGCCGAGCCGCGCGCCCTGATCGGGTTCGCGGGCCCGCGCGTGATCGCCGAGACCATCCGCCAGCCCTTGCCCGAAGGCTTCCAGCGCTCCGAGTTCCTCCTCCAGCACGGGCAGCTCGACCTGGTGGTCGAGCGGCGCGAGCTGCGGGAGACGCTCCGGGTTGTCCTCGCCTTCTTCGCCGGCCCGCCCTCCCAGCCCGCTCCATGACCTACCGTGAGGCCGTCGCCCGCATCCTCGGCCTGCGCGGCGGGGAGATGGCGGGGATGCGGCCGGGACTCGCGCGCGTCCGCGCGCTGCTGGACGCCATCGGCAATCCCGAGCGCGCGGTGCGCATCGTCCAGGTGGGGGGCACCAATGGCAAGGGCTCCATCTCCGCCATGCTCGCGGCGATCCTCACGGCTGCGGGGCATCGCACGGGGCTCTACACCTCTCCGCACCTCTGCTCGTTCCGGGAGCGCATCCGGGTGAACGGGCAGCCCATCCTGGAGGAAGACATGGCGGACGGTGTGGAAGCCCTCGGGACGCTGATCGCGCGGCTCGACGCCACGATGTTCGAGGCCGCCACCGCGCTGGCGCTCGACCACTTCGCGCGCCGGTCCGTGGAGGTCGCCGTGCTGGAGGTGGGTCTCGGCGGCCGGCTGGACGCGACCACGGTCGGGCGGCCGGAGGTCGAGATCATCGCGCGCATCGACCACGACCACCAGGCGCAGCTCGGCCACACGCTCCCCGAGATCGCGGCGGAGAAGGGCCACATCATCAGGAGCGGGATCGCGTGCTCGGCCCGCCAGGAGCCTGAGGTGGCGCGGGTCCTCGCCCGGCGTGCCGCGGCCGTGGCCGTGCCGCTCCTGTGCGAGGGGAGAGAGCTTCACGTCTCGGTGGTTGGGGCGAGTCTCGAGGGGCAGCGCCTCGACCTGAGCGGCCCCGGCTGGCGTCTCGACGACGTTGTCTGCGCGCTCCTGGGCGTGTTCCAGCCGGGCAATGCGCTACTCGCCGCGGCCGCCGCCCGCGCCCTCGGGGTGGGGGAGGCGGCCATCCGCGACGGACTCGGCGGCGTTCGGTGGCCGGGGCGCTTCCAGGTCCTGGGACGCGACCCGGTGCTCGTGCTCGACGGTGCCCACAACCCCGGAGGCGCCCGCGCCCTCGCTGCCTCCCTCCGGGCCTATTTCCCCGGGCAGCCCATCACCTTCGTCATCGGCATCTCGGCCGACAAGGATCAGGTGGGGATCCTCGAGGCCCTGGCGCCGCAGGCCTCCCGGCTCATCCTCACCGCGGCCGCGCATCCCCGGGCGGCCGCACCCGAGGGCCTCGCCACGGCGGCCGCGAGCCTGAACCCTCCCCCGGGCTGGACCATCGAGACGGCCGCCGCGAGCTCCGAAGCCCTATCCCTGGCCATGGCGGCGCCCAGGACCCCCATAATCTGTGTGGCAGGCTCCCTCTTCCTGATCGGCGAAGTGCTCGCCCAGCGCCCGGAAACTCCCGATATTCTTTGCGGTCTTGAGCGCGGCTGATAGCATGGAAGTCCGGCCCAGAGCGGGCCCGCCGAGACATCCCGATGCCGCCCATACCTTTGCGTCTGTCGTTCGGTAGCACCCTCCTCGCGCTGGCTCTGTCCCTGGTTCTGGCCGTTCCCGCGACCCTCTCGGCGCAGCAGGCTCCGCTCACGCTGCGGGAGGAGGGGGGCGAGGTCAATATCCTGGCCGACAGCATCCAGCAGGTCGGGGGGACCACGAATCTCCTGATCGCGATCGGCGGCGTGGAGATCACCCGCGGAGCGACGCGCCTCCTGGCCGATCGCGTCGAGCTCAACCGCGACACCGGCGAGGCGGTCGCCCAGGGCAAGGTCATCTTCTTTGATGGCGAGGACAGGCTGGTGGGCGAGCGCATCGACTACAACCTCAAGACGGGGACGGGGGTCGTCTACCACGGCTCGGCCTTCTCGGCGCCCTACTACTCGATAACCGGGGAGCGCATGGACCGGATCGGTGACGGGGTCTACCAGATCCGTCAGGGCGTCTTCACCACCTGCGAGGGCGACGAGCCCGACTGGTCCTTCAAGGTGGGCTCGGCCACCGCCGACCTCAACGAGCTGATCTACGGCCGCGACGCCTCGTTCTGGGTGGGCAAGGTGCCGCTGATCCCATGGGTGCCCTACTTCGCCGCCGCCATCCGGCGGGAGCGGCAGTCCGGCTTCCTCTTCCCGCAGGCCGGCATGTCCAGCAAGAAGGGGCTGTTCGCCAAGGTCCCCTACTTCTGGGCCATCAGCGATAGCCAGGACGCCACGGTCACCCTCGAGACCTACACCAAGCGCGGCGTCGGGGTCGAGGGCGAGTACCGCTACACTCTGTCCGAGCAGCAGCGCGGGAGGGCGCACGGCTTCTTCATCCGCGAGAGCTGGCGGGAGACCCGGGACCGGCCGGACACGCCCAACGGCGAGGATCGCGGGGTTCTCTCCTTCAGCCACGACTGGCAGATCACGCCGCGGACGGCGTTCAAGGTCGACGCCCATGTCACCTCCGACGACTTCGTCCGGCGCGAGTATGGGGACGGACTCCACGAGCGCACCAGCCAGCGCGCCGAGACCAATGTCTTCCTCTCCCATCGGTGGGATGCCTGGAGCCTCGTGGGCAATATCCTGTGGTACCAGGATCTGACCACCCCGCGCCCGGTGGAGCTGCAGCGGGTGCCCGAGATCCGGCTGCAGGGCCTTCGCCAGCCGGTCCCGGGGTTGCCCGGGCTTCTCTACGAGGTGGAGTCCTCCTACACCCAGTTCGTCCGCGTGGTCGGGCCCGAGGGCCCGCGGCTCGATCTCCATCCGCGCGTCTTCCTGCCGGTGCCCGTGGCGGGGCTCTTCACGCTGACGCCGTTCCTGGGCGGTCGCGCGACCTACTACGACCAGCGGGTGGTCGGGGAGCGGATCGCCCGCGTGGGCGGGGTGGGCGTGCAGGAGAGTGTCTCGGATGACCGGATCCGGCGGCAGGCCGAGGGCGGGATCGAGGCGGAATCCCGCGTGTCGCGCGTCTTCGACATGGGCGGGGCGGGCGGGCTCGCCGCCGTCCAGCACCTCATCGAGCCCCGGGCCACCTGGCTCGAGATCCGCGGCGAGGAGCAGAAGGCGCTGCCCCAGTACGATCCCAACATCGACAAGATCGGCAAGGTGAGCCAGGTCACGTACTCGGTCACCAACCGCATCAACGCCAAGACCGTCGCCGGCCCCAACCAGGAGGCCATGCGCTGGGAGATGGCCCGGCTCGCTCTGAGCCAGACCTACAATCTCCTGCCCGATGCTGATCAGCCCTTCAAGGACCTCAAGGCCGACGTCCTGCTCAAGCCCAACGAGCATTTCGGGTTCCGAGGCGATGCGGCCTGGAACGTGTACGGCCTGGGCCTGCGCAGGGCCGGAGTCGGTGTGACAGGCAGCTACCGCGACGTCAGCGCGGGGGCGGGGACGCGCTTCGACGAGATCACGGGCTACCACACGGTGGATGGGGACGTGGCGACCAAGATCAACCGCCACCTGGACGCTCACGCCGTTACCAGCTGGGACGTCAGCAAGGGCGTCTTCGTGGAGAACCGCTTCGGGCTCGACATCCACTGGCAGTGCTGGGCGATCGCGCTCGAGTACATCGCCCGCCGCCAGAACGAGGACGAGGTGCGCTTCTCGGTGAACCTGCTGGGGCTGGGGCAGGTGGGCACGCGCACCGGCGCGGGCATCCGGTGATCCCCCAGATCGACCTCACGCGACAGCACGCGGCGCTGCGGGCCGAGCTGCTGGAGGCCGCCTCGCGCGTGCTCGCCTCGAGCTGGTTCATCCTGGGGCCCGAGGGCCGCGCGCTCGAGGACGAGCTGGCGGCCCTGTGCGAGGCCCGCCACGGGATCGGCGTCAACTCGGGCACGGATGCCCTCGTGTTCGCCCTCAAGGCGGTGGGGGTCCGGCCCGGCGACGAGGTGATCACCTCCGCTTTCTCCTTCGTGGCCTCGGGGAGCACCATCGCGCTCTGCGGGGCGCGGCCCGTCTTCGTGGACGTGGACCCCGGCACGCTCAACCTCGACCCGGCGCTCGTCGAGAAGGCCATCACGCCGCGCACGCGCGCCATCGTCCCCGTCCACCTCTACGGCCAGCCCGCCGCCATGGACGCCTTCACCGCCATCGCCTCGGCACGAGGGATCGCGGTGATCGCCGATGCTGCCCAGGCCGTGGGCGCCACCTACGACGGCCGGGGCGTGGGGGCCTGGGGCGATGCCGCATGCCTGTCGTTCTACCCGACCAAGAACCTCGGGGCATGCGGCGACGGGGGCATGGTGCTCACCGCGCGCGAGGACGTGGCCGAGCGGGTGAAACGGCTCCGGGACCACGGCTCGCTCCGGAAGTACGAGCACCTGGAGCTGGGGCACTCGAGCCGGCTCGACGAGTTGCAGGCCGCCTTTCTCCGCGTCAAGCTCCGGCGCTTGCCCGAATGGAACGCGACACGCCGCCGGCTGGCCGACGGCTACCGGGCGCTGCTGGACGGGCTGCCGCTCACGCTTCCGGTGGAGCGCCCGCCGGCGCGGCACATCTACCACCAGTTCACGGTCCGCTCGGCGCAACGGGACGCGCTCGCGCGAGGGCTTGCGGATCTCGGGGTTGGGACGGCGATCCACTACCCGACGATCCTGCCCGCCCAGCCGCTGTT
>JACOVB010000058.1 GCA_016177555.1 Candidatus Rokuibacteriota bacterium | reverse complement strand
TCCGGGATCGACACCGATGTCCGCCGCGACCACCCCTTTGCCGCCTATGCCGAGCTGTCGTTCCG
The DNA here is from genome assembly GCA_016177555.1 of Candidatus Rokuibacteriota bacterium. Next base: position 2,834 of record JACOVB010000058.1, on the reverse strand, counting down.
CGTGCCGGTCTTCGAGGCGGGCGACGTGAAGGCGCGGACGCTCGTGCGGATCGAGGAAGCGCGCGAGTCGGCAGGGCTGATCCGGCAGGCGGTGGAGCGACTGCCGCGGGGGCCGCTGGCGGCTCCCCTGGGCGAGCTGCCCGCCTTCGCGCCGGCCTTCTCCATGGTCGAGGGGTGGCGGGGCGCCATCATCCACTGGGTCATGGCGGGAGCGGATGGGAGGCTCTGGCGCGTCAAGATCCTCGACCCGTCCTTCCTCAACTGGCGGCCCCTGTCCTACGCCCTGCTCAAGAACATCGTCCCGGACTTTCCCCTCTGCAACAAGTCGTTCAACCAGTCCTACTCCGGCAACGACCTCTGACGGCGGAAGGTATAATCGGGCCATGAACAGGACAGTCCTCATCGTGCTCGGCGTGATCGTGCTCGTGGTGCTCGGCGGCATCGGGTGGGCCGTCGGCGTGAACAACGACCTGGTGGCCCGCGATCAGGACGTCAAGGAGAAGTGGGCGCAGGTGCAGAACGTCTATCAGCGGCGGGCCGACCTGGTGCCGAACCTGGTGGAGACCGTCAAGGGCTTCGCCGCCCAGGAGCGCACCGTGCTGGACGAGGTCACGCGGGCCCGGGCCAGCGTGGCGGGGATCAAGGCCACGCCCGAATTGCTCAACGATCCGCAGGCGCTGCAGAAGTTCCAGCAGGCCCAGAGCGAGCTGGGCGGAGCCCTCAGCCGGCTGCTGGTCGTGGTGGAGCGCTACCCTGATCTCAAGAGCAACCAGAACTTCCTGGCGCTCCAGAGCCAGCTCGAGGGCACGGAGAACCGCATCGCCGTGGAGCGCCGCCGCTTCAACGAATCGGTCCGCGAGTACAACACGCGCCTCAGGCTCTTCCCGGGCAGCCTCGTGGCCTCGTTCGCCGGCTTCAGGGACAAGGCCTTCTTCGAGGCGGCGCCGGGCAGCGAGGCCGTCCCCAGGGTCAAATTCTAGCCGCCGCCCGGGCGGCCGCGGCCGAGGGCGTGCCGTGCTCCTGCGCTTCGCGACCGCTGTCCTGCTGCTCGTCCTCTCCGCGTCCCCGGCCCAGGCCGCGCTCAGCGTCCCCCCGCCCCCCCTCCGGCGCGTCAACGACTATGCCGGCGCCCTGTCGCCCTCGGAGCGCGAGCGTCTCGAGCAGAAGCTCGCGGCGCGCGAACGGGACAGTCGCAACCAGGTCGTGGTCGCCATCTTCCGAACGCTCGCCGGCGAGAGCCTGGAGGACTACTCGATCCGCCTCGCCCAGGCCTGGCGGATCGGCCAGAAGGGCCTCGACAACGGCGTCATCTTCCTCGTCTTCCTCGACGACCGGAAGATGCGCGTCGAGGTCGGCTACGGGCTCGAGGCCACCCTCACCGACGCGCTCAGCGCAGCCATCATCCGTGACGTGGTGGCGCCGCGCTTCCGCCAGGGGCGGATCGCCGACGGCATCAGCGACGGGCTCGACGCCATCGACCAGGCGATTGCCGGGACGTATCGGGGCGGCCCGGCGTCCGCCGCACCGCGAGGCCTGCTCCCCCTCATCCCATGGGCGATCGTCATCGGGGTCGTGGTGATGGTCCTCGCCACTGTGGTGATGGGGCTCAAGGAGAGGGCGGATGAACGCCGCTACGGGTGGACCGGTGGGGCGAAGGGCTGGCACTCCGCGAAGTCGCGCGCCGGGCGCCGCTCGGGCAGCGTCTTCTGGCCGTGGTTCGGCGGCGGGCTCGGCGGCGGCGGCTTCGGGAGCGGGGGGTCCGGTGGTGGCGATTCCGGAGGCGGCGGCTTCAGCGGGGGCGGCGGCGGCTTCGGCGGCGGCGGCGCGAGCGGGAGCTGGTGATGGCGCGCCATCCGCGCTGGGTCCGCCGGTTCATGAGCGAGGCCGACCTCGACAGGGTGGCGCGCGCGGTCGCCGAGGCGGAAGCCCGCACCTCGGCCGAGATCCGCGTGCACCTCGACGCCCGGTGCCCCGGCGATCCGATGGTGCAGGCCGTGAAGGTCTTCGAGCGGCTCGGCATGCACCGGACGGCCGGGCGCCACGGCGTCCTGATCTACGTCGCCGTCGGGGACCGGAGGCTCGCAGTCATCGGGGATGCGGGGATCCATGGCCGGGTCGGAGAGGAATACTGGCAGCGCCTCGTGGACGCGATCACGTCACACTTCCGCGAGCAGCGCTCCCGCGACGGGCTCATCCACGCGGTGCGTGAAGTGGGCGAGCTGCTGTGCCGGCACTTCCCCCGGCGCAGGGACGACACCAATGAGCTGAGCGATCAGGTGAGCGTCGGCTAGGAAGGGAAGCCCAGCGCCGAGGTCAGGACGAGCCGAGCGATGCGGGCGTCTTGATCGGAACGATGACGCCCGTGCGGTTGAGATCGAGTCCCCGGCGATCGGTCTGGCGCCGGTCGCTGTGGCGCCGGTCGCTGTAGCGCATCTCGGGGCGCTGGCGGCGCTGCGCCAAGCGGCGGTCCCGCACCACGAGCACGTCGGGGTCCCCGTCGAACTTCTTCTCGAGCCAGGAGTGCAGCGCGTAATCGAAGCGGGGAACGATCAGCATCACCTTCCCGTTCGTCGCCATGGCCGCCTCCTGTTCTCGGTGGGCACAACTGTGGCCATGGTGTCACGCCGCGACCGCGAAGGTCAATAGCCTTGATCACCACTTCGGTGGCGAGGATCCGAAGCCAGGAATAGAGGCGCCGCGATCCAGCCTGGCGGTCGAAGTCCGGGAGCCCCGGAGCGACGACGAGGAGCGTCTTCCTGGGCATGGCCGACGAGGAGGCGGGTCCGCGGGCAGACGCCGTCAGCCAGTCTGGAGGAGGTACGCCTCCGCGGCGG
>JACOVB010000310.1 GCA_016177555.1 Candidatus Rokuibacteriota bacterium | reverse complement strand
TGCTCGCCGAGCGCGGCTACGCTCCCGCCACGCTGGATGTGTCGGTGGAGCCCTTCGACCCGGAGCAGGCTGCCCGGGCGCGCCTCGTCGCGATCTCGGTCCCGATGCACACGGCCCTCCGCGTGGGGGTGACGGTGGCCGACCGCGTGCGCGCCGTGAACCCTGGCTGCCACATCTGCTTCTTCGGCCTCTACGCGAGCCTGAACGCCGACTACCTCCTCGCCCACGGGGTCGACAGCGTCATCGGTGGCGAGTCCGAGCAGCCGCTGGCGGGTCTGGCCGATGCGCTGACCGGCGGCGAGGATCCCCGCGTGCCCGGCGTCGCCACCGCCCGCGGACCCTCGGGGCCATACATCAGGCGCCGGCCGCTGCCGCGGCCGAGCCGGGCCTCGCTGCCGGCGCTCAAGCAGTACGCGCGGCTCGAGCGAGCGGGCCGGCGGGAAGTGGTGGGCTATGTCGAGGCGAGCCGCGGCTGCCTTCACCTCTGCCGCCACTGCCCGATCCCGCCCGTCTACGGCGGCCGTTTCTTCGCCGTTCCCCGGGACACAGTCCTCGCGGACATCCGCCAGCAGGTCGCCGCGGGCGCCACCCACATCACCTTCGGCGATCCGGATTTCCTCAACGGGCCGGGCCAGGCCCTGGCGGTGGCCCGCGGGCTGCACGCGGAGTTCCCCACCGTCACCTTCGACTTCACCGCCAAGGTCGAGCACTTGCTGAGACACCGCCGGCTTCTCCCGGAGCTCGCCGTCCTCGGCGGCATCTTCGTCGTCTCCGCCGTGGAATCGCTGAGCGACACGGTGCTCACCCATCTGGCCAAGGGGCATACGCGGGCCGATGTGACGGAGGCGCTCCGCGCCGTACGCGAGTCCGGCATCGCCTTCCGGCCCACCTGGGTCGCCTTCACGCCGTGGGCAGCGCTCGAGGACTACGGCGACATGCTCGACTTCGTCGAGCGGGAGTCGCTGGTGGATCACGTGGACCCGGTGCAGTATTCGCTCCGGCTCCTGGTTCCCCCCGGCTCGCTGCTTCTCGAGAGCCCGGCGCTACGGCCCTTCCTGGACGGGCTCGTCCAGGAGGACTTCTCGTACCGGTGGACGCACCCGGATCCCCGCATGGAAGCGCTCCACACGGCCATCGCCGCCGGGGTGGCGGAGGCGGCCGAGCGGGAGGAGGATCCGGCCGTCACCTTCGATCGGGTGCGCGCCCGCTGGGCCGCTGCCGCCGGCCTGTCCCCGGGCCCCAGCCTGGCCGCCGGGCTCCCGAGCGACCGCGCGCGCCCGCCGCGCATGACCGAGCCCTGGTTCTGCTGAGCGGAGCCCACCCGGGGCCAGTTGGCCCTGACAGGATATTCGGGTACAGTGGTGATCTAGAGGAGGACCTCATGAGCGACGATCTCAAGGCCAGGGTGCAGGAGCTGATCGAATCGACCATCAACCCCGCTGTGGCCGGCCACGGTGGGTACGTCGAGCTGATCGACGTCCAGGAGAACAAGGTCTATCTCCAGATGGGCGGCGGCTGCCAGGGCTGTGGCGCGGCCGACATCACGCTGAAGGCCGGCATCGAGCGGCTGATCAAGGAGGAGCTGCCGGAGGTCGAGGAAGTCCTCGACACGACCGACCACTCCTCCGGCAACAACCCCTACTACACTCCCGGCAAGTAGTCCCGCCCCCTCGCCTGTCTCCGCTCCCCCCACGGGCGGGAGCGGAGACAGGCGAGGGGAACCTGTCTCAGGCTGTCAGCGCCGGCAGAATCCGGGCGGCGAGATCCTGCCCGGCGCGGTCATCCGTCACCCGGTGGACGAGTGCCGGCCGGCTCACCCCGGGGCCGAGCTCTGCGGCGGGGCGATGTGCGCCTGAGCGAACACCCGGCCGCCAGACATGGCGCCAGTCGTGACGGAGAACCGTAGCAGCGCCACGCCGACCGCATCCACCGCCACGCGGCCCACGCCCGCGATCATCACGCCGGGAGCCACCTTGCCGCCCACCTCCGGCCCGCCGTCCACGAAGGCCTCGAGCCCGTCCCAGCAGCACGAGCGCCGGACGGGAGAGCCGCTTGATCTCGGCGATCATCTGCCGCTGGGCGGACGCGGGTCCAGCTCGCCATCGCCTGGAAGCCAGCCCTCACCCGGTCGCGGCGGCCGCGCGCGCTAGCCGCGAGCCTTCCCGCTGGCCGCCGCGGGCAGCGCCCGCCGCGCCTGCCCGGTCTGCACGGCCGCGCGCGCGACCGCGCCGGCCACCGCTTCCGCCACCCGCTTGTCGAACACCGACGGGATGATGTACTCCTCGCTCAGCTCGCCCGCCGAGACGATGGACGCGATGGCGCGCGCGGCGGCGATCTTCATCTCGTCGTTGACCTGGCGGGCGCGCACGTCCAGCAGGCCGCGGAAGAAACCCGGGAAGCACAGCACATTGTTGATCTGGTTCGGGTAGTCCGAGCGCCCCGTGGCCATGACGCGGACGATACCGTGCACCTCCTCGGGCATCACCTCCGGCGTGGGGTTGGCCATGGCGAAGACGATGGGGTTCTTGGCCATCCGCTTGATGTCCTTGGGGGTCACGACCCCCGGCCCAGACAGCCCGATGAACACGTCGGCGCCCTTGAGGGCGTCGGCCAGCGTGCCGCGGACGACCTTCTCGTTGGTGTGCTCGGCGAACCAGGTCTTGATCGGGTTCATGTTCTCGGTGCGGCCGCGGTACAGCGCTCCATTGGTGTCGCAGCCGATGACGTGCTTGCATCCGACCGCCATCAGGAGCTTGGCCGTGGCGATGCCGGCAGCGCCCGCCCCGGAGAAGACGACCTTGACGTCGCTGATCTTCTTCTTGACCACCTGGAGCGCGTTGATCAGCGCGGCCAGCACCACGACGGCCGTGCCGTGCTGGTCGTCGTGGAAGACGGGGATGTCCAGGTCCTTGCGCAGCCGCTCCTCGATCTCGAAGCAGCGGGGCGCCGAGATGTCCTCGAGGTTGATGCCGCCGAAGATCGGCGAGACGGCGCGCACGATTCCCACGATCTCGTCCACGTCCTTGGTGGCGAGGCAGAGCGGGAAGGCGTCCACGCCGGCGAACTCCTTGAACAGCACCGCCTTGCCCTCCATCACCGGGATGGCGCCCTTGGGCCCGATGTCGCCCAAGCCCAGCACCGCCGTGCCGTCGGTGACCACGGCGACGCAGTTCTGCTTGATGGTAAGCGTGTAGACCTTCTGCGGGTCGTCGTGGATCGCCATGCAGACCCGCGCCACGCCGGGCGTGTAGACCATGGAGAGGTCGTCGCGCCCCTTCACCGCCACCTTCCCGCGCACCTCGATCTTGCCGCCAAGGTGCATGAGGAAGGTCCGGTCGGAGACGTGGACCACCTTGACGCCGGCCACGTGGCGGAGGGCGTCCACGACCTGCTGCCCGTGCTTGCTGTCGCTGGCGTTGAACGTGATGTCGCGGATGACGGTCTCGGGCCCCATCTGCACGATGTCGATGGCCCCGATGTCGGCCCCCGCGCGCCCGAGCGCGGAGGTGACCTTGCCGAGCATCCCCGTGCGGTTCCGGATCTCGAGACGGACGGTCATGCTGTAGCTGGCGCTTGGTGAGACCTGCATGGGCTCGCTCCTCCTTAAGGGTTTCTGCCGTGACGCTCGTGTCGCGGCGATGGTCGCCGATCGGCTCTCACAGGGGCTGGGACAGGCCTGATCGGACCCGCCGGAGCGAGGCGCTCCCTCGCCCTACGAGCACCTTCCGCCATCGCGCCGGCGTCCGTCCATGAGTCGTTCGTCTCATTTTCTCGTGGGCCGCAGAGGCCGGCGGGGGCTCCGGCTATCGGGTCCGGCCCAGGACGAGCTGCCCCTCGGTACCGCCCTTCTCGTCTTCTTGATCGGCCTCACCCGAACCGCCTCCCCGCGTGTCGCCGCGGGGGGCGTGCCGAAGGCAAGCCCTTGCCGGTTGAGCCAGGGTAGGCCGATTGTACTACCAACTGGCCTCTGCACGCTCCCCCGTCCGGGGGGGGCCGGCGGGAGTCACAGGCGGGAGCGGGACTCTCCGGGGGGCCTGACGACCAGGGCCTGCTCGGCCAGCGGCCCCCGTCGCCGGCGGCCGGCCAGGCGACGCACCCGGTCCCAGAGCCTCACGCCGAGCAGCAGCACGAGCACCATCGCGTACCAGTAGGG
>JACOVB010000309.1 GCA_016177555.1 Candidatus Rokuibacteriota bacterium | reverse complement strand
CCCCAGGACCAGCGCCGCGTCGGCCACCGTCTTCGCGAAGGGGCCGATCTGGTCCAGCGATGAGGCGAAGGCGATGAGGCCGTACCGCGAGACGCGCCCGTAGGTGGGCTTGAGGCCCACCGTCCCGCAGAAGGCCGCCGGCTGCCGGATGGAGCCGCCGGTGTCCGACCCGAGCGTCGCCGCGGCGAGGTCGGCGGCGGCCGCGGCCGCCGAGCCGCCGGACGAGCCACCGGGCACGCGATCCAGATCCCAGGGGTTCCGCGTGGGGAAGAAGGCCGAGTGCTCCGTGGACGAGCCCATGGCGAACTCGTCCATGTTGAGCTTGCCGAGGAGCACGGCGCCCGCCGCGCGGAGCCGCGCCATCACCGTGGCGTCGTACGGCGGCACGAAGCGATCGAGGATCCGGGACCCGCACGTGGTGCGGATCCCCCGCGTGCAGAGCAGGTCCTTGAGGGCAATGGGGACGCCGTCGAGCGGCGAGAGCGGCCGGCCGGCCGTGAAGCGCGCGCCGGCCTCCGCCGCCTGGCCGAGCGCCGCCTGCCGCGTCACCGTGAGGAAGGCGTTCACGCGGCCGTCGAGCGCCTCGATGCGCTCGAGGTACGCCGCCGCCGCCTGACCCGGCGTGGCCTCGCCCCGGCGGAAGCGGGCCCCCAGCTCCTCGATGGTGAGGCGCGTGAGCATGCCCTACTCTTCGATGATCCTGGGCACGCGGAAGAACTCGCCGCTCGGATCGGGCGCATTCGCCAGCATGTCCGTCTGCGGCACGGAGGGGCGGGGCTCGTCCTCCCGCATCACGTTGGTGAGCGGGACGGCATGCGAGGTCGGCTCGACACCGTCAGTCTGAAGCGCCCGCAGCGTGTCGATGTAGGACAGGATGCCGTCGAGCTCGCGGCGCATGCGCTCCTTGTCGGCCGCGGAGAGCTCGAGCCGCGCCAGGCGGGCCACGTGCTCCACCTGCGACAGCGAGATCTTCGGCTGAGTCACTCGATCTCCTCGAGGTGCGCGTACTGGAGCGACAGGCGCTTGCGCCCGACGCTCGCGAAGTGCACGGTGGCGATCACGTCGGCCCCTTCCCGCTCGATCCCCACCAGGAGCCCCTCGCCCCAGCGCGCGTGCCGGAGCCTGGCGCCCACGCGGAAAGGCAGATCGTCGTCCGGCTCCACCTCCTGCGGCATGGGTCCGGTCGAGCGCGACGGCATGCGCGGCTCGGCGGCGCGGGAGTTGAGGAGCGTCAGGGCGTCCTCCGGGATCTCCAGGAGGAAGCGCGAGGGCTCCCCGAGCCCGTACCCGTGCAGCCGCCGGTGGAGCGCGTAGGACAGGAAGAGACGCTCCTTGGCCCGCGTGAGACCGACGTAGCAGAGCCGCCGCTCCTCCTCAAGCTCCTCCGGGTCGTTCATGGAGCGCGAATGGGGGAAGATCCCTTCCTCCATGCCCGTGAGGAACACGGCGGGGAACTCGAGCCCCTTGGCGGCGTGCAGCGTCATGAGGGTGACCCCCGTGGGGTCCTCCTCGATCTCATCGGTGTCGGCCACGAGCGAGATGGAGTCGAGGAAGGCTTCCAGCGCACCCTCGCCCGGGGGCTCGGCCGCCCGGGACTGGAGAAACTCCTCGGAGGCCGCGACGAGCTCCTCCAGGTTCTCGATCCGCGCATCGGCCTCCGCCGTGCGCTCGGCCTTGAGCGCCTCGCGGTAGCCGGAGGCGGCCAGCACCTCGTCGATGAAGGCCGGCAGCGGCAGCGCGGCGCGCCGCTCCCCGAGACGGACGACGAGCCCGGCGAAGTTCTGGAGCGCCTTGCGCGGCTTGGCCGTGATCTCGGGCGGGAGCGCGTCGCAACCGGCCAGCAGGCCCAGCGCGCTGCGGCGCGCCAGGGCATCCAGATGGTCGAGCGTCGTCCGGCCGATGCCGCGGGAGGGCGCGGCCACCGCGCGGCGAAACGCGACGTCGTCCCTGGGATTCACCACGAGGCGGAGATACGCCACCACGTCCTTGATCTCTCTCCGCTCGTAGAAGCGGACGCCGCCCACGATGAGGTACGGGAGGCTCGCGCGGCGGAGCGCGTCCTCCAGGACCCGCGACTGGGCGTTGGTGCGATAGAAGATCGCCGTGTCGCGGTACTCCCCGCCCCGGTCGTGGAGGTCGCGGATCGCGCGGGCCACGAAGCCTGCCTCCTCGTTCTCGTCCCACGCCCGGTACACGGCCGCCGTCTCTCCTTCGGCGTTCTCCGTCCAGAGCGTCTTGTCCTTGCGCGCCGTGTTGTGCTGGATGACCGCCGAGGCCATCCGGAGGATGCGCTTCGTGGACCGGTAGTTCTGCTCGAGCGCCACCACGCGGCAGTCCGGGAAGTCCTTCTCGAAGTCGAGGATGTTCCGGAGATCCGCGCCCCGCCACCGGTAGACCGACTGGTCGGGATCGCCCACGACACAGAGGTTGCGGTGTTCCTGCGTCAGGAGCCGCACCAGCTGGTACTGGGCGCGGTTGGTGTCCTGGTACTCGTCCACGAGCACGTGCTGCCAGAGCTCCCGGTACCACGCGAGGGTGTCCGGCGCGGCCTCGAAGAGGCGCACGCCCAGGAGCAGCAGGTCGTCGAAGTCCACCGCGCCGATCCCGTGCAGCCGGCCCTCGTAGAGTCGGTACAGCGAGGCGATGCGCTCCTCGCGCGGCGTCCGGGCGAAGCGCTCGACCTCCTCCACCGAGAGCATCTGGTTCTTGGCGTGGCTGATCCGGTACACGGCCGCGGTCGGCGTGAGCTCGCGCTCGTCCAGCTTGAGCTCGCGCATGGCCTCCCGGACCAGGGTGAGCCGGTCCTCCTCGTCGTAGATCACGAAGGAGGGGGTGAGGCCCACGCGCGGGGCATGCGCGCGGAGCAGCCGGACGCACATGGAGTGGAAGGTGGCGATGAGGGGCGGGCGGATCCCCGCGGGCAGCACCAGCTCTTCGACGCGCCGGCGCATCTCGCCGGCGGCCTTGTTCGTGAACGTGACGGCGAGCACGTGGCGCGGATGGACCCCCTCGACGCCGAGGAGATAGGCGATGCGGTGGGCGATGACGCGCGTCTTGCCGCTCCCCGCCCCCGCCAGGACGAGGAGCGGGCCCCGGGTGGCCATCACGGCTTCCCGCTGCACCGGATTCAGCGGGCAGAGGATCGCCTCGCGGCTCACTTCCGAGCGGAGCATGGGCTTGTACGATACCACACGGGAGCGCGCGCACCGGGGGGAGCCTGGATGCGGGCTCCGCGGGCGGCGGCTACTCGACGGTGACGGACTTGGCGAGGTTCCGCGGCTGATCCACGTCGCGGCCGAGCCGCACCGCCACGTGGTAGGCCAGCAGCTGGAGCGGGATGGCCATGAGGATGGGCGTCAGGAGATCGCTCGCGATGGGAACGGAGATCACCCAGTCGGCCTTGGCCGAGATCTGCGTGTCCCCTTCGTGGGCGAACGCGATGATGCGCCCGTCTCGCGCCCGCACCTCCTCGATGTTGCTCATCATCCGGTCGTAGGTGCCGTCTCTCGGCACCAGCGCCACCACGGGCATCCCGTCGTCGATGAGGGCGATGGGCCCGTGTTTCATCTCCCCCGCCGGGTACCCCTCGGCGTGCAGGTACGACAGCTCCTTGAGCTTGAGCGCGCCCTCGAGGGCGATGGGGAAGTTGATGCCGCGCCCGAGGAAGAGGAAGTTCTTGTAGCGCGAGATCTCCCGGGCCAGCGCGGCCACCTCGGGCTCCAGCTCGAGCGTCTTCTCCATGAGCCGCGGCATCTCCAGGAGCCCCTGGACGTGCTTCCGTCCGTCCTCGGGCGGCAGGGCCCCCCGCCGGCGGCCGAGCCAGAGCGCCAGGAGGTAGCAGGCCATCATGGTCGCCGTGAACGTCTTCGACGAGGCAACGCCGATCTCGGGCCCCGCGGGCGTGTAGAGGAGGCCCGTGGCCTCACGCGCCAGCGCCGAGCCCACGACGTTGGTGATGCCGATGATGGGCGCCCCCTTGGTCCGGGCCGCCTTCACGGCGCCGAGCGTATCGGCCGTCTCGCCGGACTGAGACAGCGCCACCACCAGCGTGTCCGGCCCCACCACCGCCTCGCGATAGCGCCACTCGGAGGCCACGTCCACCTCGGCCGTGATCCCCGCGAGCCGCTCGATGAGGAACCGGCCGACGATGGCGGCGTGGTAGGAGGTGCCGCAGGCGAGCAGCACGACCCGCTGGATGTCCTGGAGCACCTCGGGATCCAGCGTGATGTCGGGGAGCACGACGCTGCCGCTCTCGGGTGAGACGCGGCCGCGCAGCGTGTCCGCCGCCGCGCGGGGCTGCTCGTAGATCTCCTTCAGCATGAAGTGGCGGTAGCCGCCCTTCTCCGCCAGGATCGGATCCCACAGGATGCGGGTGGGCGCGCGCTCCACGGGCGCCCCGTCGAGCTGGCTGATGTCAACGCCGTGGCGCGTGACGACGGCCAGGTCGCCGTCCTCCAGGATCACCATGTCACGCGTGTGCATGAGGATGGCCGGGATGTCCGAGGCGAGGAACGTCTCGTTCTCCCCGAGCCCCACCACCACGCTGCCCGCACCGTGCTTGGCGGCGACGAGCCGGTCCGGCGCGTTCCGGGACAGCACGGCGATGGCATAGGAGCCGCGCAGCTCGCCCAGCGCCCGCCGCACCGCCTCCTCCAGCCGGGGCACGTCCTTCAGGTGCCGCTCGATGAGATGCGCGATGACCTCGGTGTCGGTCTCGGAGCGGAACTGGTGCCCCTCCCGCTGGAGCCGCTCCTTGATGGGCAGGTAGTTCTCGATGATGCCGTTGTGCACCACCACGAGGCTGCCCGAGCCGTCCGTGTGCGGGTGGGCGTTGTCGTCCGTGGGGCGCCCGTGGGTGGCCCAGCGGGTATGGCCCACGCCGATGCTCCCCTTGACCGGCTGCTCGCGGAGCAGCCCCTCGAGCACCTTGATCCGGCCCGCCGCGCGGCGCACCTGCAGCCCCTCGGGACCCAGGACCGCCACCCCCGCCGAGTCGTAGCCGCGATACTCCAGGCGTTTGAGCCCGTCGAGGATGATCTCCACCGCACTCTTGTCGCCGATGTAGCCGACGATGCCGCACATGGCTAGCAGGCCGCTGAAAACGGCCGATCTGCGTCGTTGGCGCCCTCGGCCGCCCGCTCGACGTGACTCGCGTGCGCTCGCCGGATCTCCGGATATGCTCGCCTCGCCTCCGGCTCAGCTCGCCAAGCGGAGTACGCCTCGCGTGCGGGCGTCGGGCGCCGCCTCGCATCTGGACCCTTTTGAGCGACCGGAGAAATCCTGAGCATCGGGCTAGTCCTGGCCCGCGGGCTTCTCTGTGTCGCGGCGGCGCGCGGCCTGGCGGCGAGCGGCCCAGCCCTCGCGTATCTCCTGCCGGCCCCGCGCCACCGCCAGCGCGCCGGGCGGGACGTTCTTGGTGATGACCGAACCCGCCGCCACGTAGGCGCCCTCGCCGATGGTCACCGGGGCGACGAGGCTCGCGTTGGTGCCGATGAAGGCCCGGTCGCCGATCACCGTCTCGTGCTTGGTCACGCCGTCGTAGTTGCAGGTGATCGTGCCCGCGCCCAGGTTGGCGCCCTCGCCCACCGTGGCATCCCCCACGTAGGAGAGGTGGGGCACCTTGGCCCCGCGCCCGATGCGCGACTTCTTGATCTCCACGAAGTTGCCGATCTTCGCCGCCGGGCCCACGTGCGAGAGCGGCCGCAGGTGGCAGAAGGGGCCGAGCTGCGCGCCGTCCTCCACGCGCGCCTCGGTGAGCACGCAGTAGGGCTTGAGCGCCACGCGATCGCCCAGCCGGCTCGACACGACGTGGCAGCCCGGCCCCACCACGCACTCGCTGCCGATGACGGTCTGCCCCTCGAGGATCACTCCGGGATAGAGCACGGTGTCCGCCCCGATCCGCACGGTGTCGTCCACGAAGGTCGAGGCCGGGTCGAGGACGGTGACGCCCTCGGCCATGAGACGGTCGAGGATGCGCCGGCGCACGATAGCCGAGACCTGGGCGAGCTGCTTCCGGTCATTGATACCGAGGCACTCGGCCGCATCGGGTGCGACCACGGCCTCGATCCGCTGCCGCTCGCGCTGGAGAATCCCGATCACGTCGGTGAGGTAGTACTCGCCCTGGTCGTTCTGGGGCGTCACCTGCGAGAGCGCCGGCCAGAAGCGGCGTGCCTCGAAGCAGTAGACGGAGGTGCCGATCTCGCGGATGGCGCGCTGCGCTTCCGTCGCATCGCGGTGCTCGACAATGGCGACGGGTCGCTCGCCCTCGCGGACCACCCGCCCGTAGCCGGTGGGATCGTCCAGCACGGCCGTGAGCAGGGTGGCGGCGGCGCCGGTGGCGCGGTGATGCTCCACAAGGCGGCGCAGCGTGGGCTCGGCGAGCAGCGGCTGGTCGGCGGGGATCACGAGGACAATCCCCTCGTCGCCCCCGCAGGCGCCGCGCGTCTGGAGCACCGCATGCCCCGTCCCGAGCCGCTCCTTCTGCTCGACGAAGGTGAGATCGTCGGCCTCGCCGAGCGCGGCCCGCACCTCGTCGGCGGCGCGTCCCACGACCACCACCACGCGGGCCCCCAGCGCCCGGCACACCGCGACGGGATAGGCGATCAGGGGCCGGCCGCAGAGCGGGTGGAGCACCTTTGGGCGGCTCGAGCGCATGCGCTTGGCCTCGCCCGCCGCGAGAATGACCGCTATCAGCTTCTTCATGCTTGATCGATTCTAGCACGCGGCGTGCCACAGGGCCTGACGGGCCCCGGGGCGCGGGGGAAACGGGGCTGACGGGCCCTTCCGGCCCACGGTCAACATGGCCCCACCATGTTGATCATGGCGGCCTGTGGCGCAGGCGAGACAGCAGGCGCTCCATTCTGTCGGGCAAAGGAGACAGGAGATCCACGGGGGCCCCGGAGCCCGGATGAGTGAAGGCCAGCCCCGCGGCGTGTAGCGCCACGCCGTCGAGCTCGCGGATGAGCCGGGCCAGCTCGAGGTCCCCGACAGGAGCCGCGCGGCGCCGGCCGTAGGTCTCGTCACCCAGGAGCGGGTGGCCGAGCGAGGCCAGGTGCACGCGGATCTGATGCGTGCGGCCGGTCTCGAGCCGGCACTCGAGGAAGCTGACGCCCGGAAAGCGCTCCAGGACGGTGAAGCGCGTCACCGCCCGCTTGCCTTTGCCCTCCCGGGCCACCGCCATGCGCACCCGCGAGCGCGGGTCGCGTCCGATGGGCGCGTCGATCACTCCGCTCTGCCGCGTGACCGTCCCGTGGACGAGACAGAGGTAGCGGCGGTTGACGCTCCGGCGCGCCAGCTGTGCCGTCAGCGCCTCGTAGGCGCGTTGCGTCTTCGCCAGCACGATCAGGCATCCCCGGCCGGCGTGGTCCCCCGACGCCCGCGATCCCGGGGGCATGGGCCAGCGCCGCCGCCGCCAGGGTGCCGGTGCGCTGCCCCGCCCCCGGATGCGTCACCATCCCCGCGGGCTTGTCCACCACGAGCACGTCCTCGTCCTCGAAGACGATGCGGAGCGGGATCGCTTCCGGGGCCATGGTCTCGAGAGGCGGCGGAGGGATGAGAACCTCGACGCGCTCGCCGGCCCTGAGGCGATGCGCCGCCTTGACGGCGTGACCGCCCACGCGGACCTGACCGCCATCGATCAGCGCGCGGAGCCGCGTACGCGAGAGATCCGGGAGGCGCCCGGCCAGCCAGCGGTCCAGCCGCGTCCCGGCCTCGGCATGGGCGACCGTGGCGGTCCAGGTCTTCAACTGCCGCCCGCGCGAGTTCGCCAGCCGGGCCTCCCGTCACCGACCGCGACATGACGCGGAGGGAACCTGCGCGCGCGGCGGGCACGCGGTCGGCTCGGCCGGGAGCTCAGGGGCCAATCCCCTTGCTCCATGGCGCGCAAGACCCAGAAGGCGGCCACCAGGACCAGGAGCGATCGGCCGAGGCCGGTGGACGGAAGGTCATGCGAATGGGCGAACGAGAGTTGGGCAGCGTCGTTTCAGAGCCGTGACCGCCGGTAGCCGGGTCGACGGTGAAGGTGCATGACCGCCACGATGTAGATGCGCTCAGGCTCGACACGATACAGGAGGCCGTAGGGACACTTCGGAACCAGAAGACGCCTGAGCCGGCGACCAAACGGCGGGCCGCTGGCAGGAAACTCGAGCAGTCGTTCGTACGTGCGCTGAACCGTGAGGAGGAAGTCCAGCCCGAGCCCACCCGCTTGGCTCTCGTAGAACTGCGCGGCCGAAATGAACTCGTCCTGTGCCTCGGGATAAAACTCAACGCTTCTCACCGAAGCGCGGAGCGAGCCTTCTTGATCACCTTCTCGGCAGCAATCCCGACGGCCTCTCCGGACTTGAGCTGGCCCAGGCGACGCTCCGCCTCCTCAAGCCAGAGTTGCTCAGCATCCGCATCTGCTTCCTGATCGAGGCTGGAGAGGAGGCGTTGCGCGAGGCGGGCGCGGTCCCGGCGCGAGAGCTTCAGGGCCTTCGATTCGAGTCCGCGCGCCGGGTTAGCCATACCCGGAGGGTATCACAAGGGCGGGTGACCGCGCCCACCGACCCCCGCGGACAGGACCCGGTCGATCTGGCGCTGCTGCCCAACGCACCGTTAACCGGCGCGCCGCTCGCGGCGCGTCCGTGTTGAACGGGTAGTCGGGCGAGCGGAGGACTTGCGATCGCGAAGCAGCCCTCGCAGCGCCTTGTTGACGGCGCGATCATTTGGAAACGCCTTGGCGACCTTCGGATCGAGGACGACCACATTCGTGGCTTCAATGACCCGGTGTGCGTACTTGCCGCGAACCAACGTCCCAAAGTCGGAACGCTTGTACTCGGACCGCAGATCCTCAGTCGCTCTTCGGCTAGCCTTGTTCATAGATCCTCCTTTCACT
>JACOVB010000295.1 GCA_016177555.1 Candidatus Rokuibacteriota bacterium | reverse complement strand
GTCGCCCATGCCGGTCAGCACCAGGATGGCCGCGTCCGGTTCCATGGTCCGGGCCTGCTTGAGCAGCTCGAGCCCGTCCATGACGGGCATGTTCATGTCCGTCACCGTGAGCGGGGGGCGCTCGGCATCGAAGCTCGCGAGCCCCTCCTGACCGTTGGCCGCGCTGCGGCACGTGTAGCCGTTGGCGGCGAAGAACTCGCCCAGGACCCGGCGCACCTGCCTGTCGTCATCCACGATCAGCACGCGCCGATCGGCGACGTTCCGGATCATGGCTGGCGCGCCTGCGGTCCGGCCCCCGCCGCCGGAACCACGTCCTCGTAGACGGAGACCCGGTTCTTGCCTGCCCGCTTCGCGGCGTAGAGGGCCTCGTCGGCCGCGCGGATCACGTCCTCGGCAGCCGGGTTCACGTCCTCGGGCAAGGAGGCGATGCCGAAGCTGGCCGTGAGCGGACGGCCGTGGGCGAAGGGGTGCGTGCCGAGGACCTGGCGGATCCGGTCGGCGTACAGCCGCGCGCCGGCCTTGGAGGTCTCCACCAGGAGCACCGCAAACTCGTCGCCCCCGTAACGGCAGATCACGTTGATCCCGCGCGAGTACCTCAGGAGAATGTCGCCCATGTCGCGGAGCGTCTCGTCGCCCGCGGCGTGCCCCAGCTCGTCATTGATGGCCTTGAAGCCGTCGAGGTCCAGGAGCAACACCGAGACGGGGTGGTTGAAGCGGCGGTAGCGGGACACCTCCTCCTCGAGGCGGATCGAGAAGAAGCGGCGGTTGTAGAGCCCCGTCACCTCGTCCTTGAAGGAGAACTCCTTCAACCGGGCGTTGGTGGACTCCACCTCCTGGTAGGCGCTGTCGAGCCGCTGGCAGAACTGGTTGATCTCGGTCGCCTGCTCCTCGATGGTGGTGAGCATTCGCGAGAATGCTCCCATGAGCGATCCGACGTCGTCGCTCCGCTCGGCCATCGGGACCTCGGCGGCGACGGGGGCGGTGACGATCTCGGGGGGACGTCTCCTCGCGGGGCCGCGGCCGCGGGCCACCCCCCAGGAGATGGCCGTGAGGAGCGCGGCGGCGAGCAGCCCCGCCTCCAGCCACTCGACCGGCACGGCCGAGCGGCCGGCGGGGAGCACCGGCCGCACATAGGCTTCGAGAGCGTAGCCCAGGATCAGGAGGAGGGCGATCGACGCCGCGGCCAGCGCCGTGGCGATCCGAGCCGTCATCCGGCGATGGCCTGCCGGCGCCGCCCCCTGGTGGTCAGCGGCAGTCACTGGCGTGTCCGTGGGCCGGGAGGACATCACTCATGGAGTTTCAAGGATACCGGCGGTGTGCTCGTCACTCCGCCATTATTCGGGCCCGCATCAGGGGCTGTCAACCTTGACGGCGTTGCGAGCGCTGGGGTAGGGTAGGGCGTCATGACGCAGGAGCCCGAAGTCGTCAATCCTGACAAGCAGATTGACTGCATCGGCCTTTTCTGTCCGATGCCCATCGTCAAGACGCGCGAGGCGATGCGGGAGATGGCGCTGGGACAGGTCCTCGAGATGCTCTCGGACGACCCCGGCTCCGACCCGGACATGAGGGTCTGGGCGGAGCGCTCCGGGAACGAGCTCCTGGAGGTCTCGCGCGCCAGGGCGATCTACCGGTTCCTTGTCCGGAAGACGCGGTAGAGGCGTGGCCCCCGGCGGCGCCCCCCCAGACCGGGTGTACCTGGACTATGCGGGCTTCGCGCCCGTCGACCCGCGCGTGCTGGCCGTGATGCGCCCCTTCCTCGAGGCCGGCATCGGCAACCCCTCAGCCCGACATTCCCTCGGCGTCGAGGCCCGCGAATCCCTCGAGGCCGCCCGCGCCAAGGTCGGACGGCTCGTCGGCGGAGCGGCGAGCGGCGTCATCTTCACCTCGGGCGCCACGGAGGCCAACAACCTCGCGATCCGGGGTGTCGCCGTCCGGGCGGGCGACCGGAGCCGGCACGTCGTCACCTCGTCCATCGAGCACATGTCCATCCTCAATCCCTGTCGCGATCTCGAGAAGGCCGGTGTGTCCGTGACGCTCTTGCCGGTGGACGGGGAGGGGCGGGTGGACCCTGACGAGCTGCGCCGTGCGCTCCGGCCCGACACGGTGCTGGTCTCCATCGGAGCCGCCAACGAGGAGATCGGCACCGTGCAGCCCATCGCCGACCTCGCTCGAGTGACACAGGCCGCCAAGGTGCCCGTCCACGTGGATGCGGTGGGCGCCCTGGGGCGCGTCCCCGTGCCGGCCGAGACCCTGGGGATTGACCTCCTCACCCTTTCCGGCAACGACATCTACGGCCCCCCCGGGGCGGGAGCCCTGTGGGTGAGGCCGGGGTTGAAGCTGGGGGCCCAGATCCTCGGCGGCGGGCAGGAAGGCGGCTATCGGTCGGGGACCGAGAACCTGCCGGCCATCGTCGGCCTCGGCGTCGCCGCCGAGCTGATCCGCACCGAAGGTCATCACGGGGAATCCGCACGCCTGGCGGGTCTTCGCGACCGACTCGTGGCCGGCCTGCTGGCCACCGTCCCGGATTCCCGGGTGACGGGATCGCCGAGCACGCGGCTCCCACACCACCTGAGCGTCGTGCTGCGCGGGGTCAAGGCCGACAGCGTGCTGCTCGATCTCGATCTCTCGGGCGTTGCCGCCTCGTCGGGCTCGGCCTGCGCCTCGCTGACGCGCACCCCCTCGCACGTGCTGCGCGCCATCGGGTGCAACCCGGCGGAGACCGAAGGGTCGCTGTGCCTCACGCTGGGCCGCTGGAGCACGGGGGCGGACGTGGACGCCGTGCTCGACCGGCTTCCGCCAATCGTGGCCCGTTTGCGGGCGCTGGCCCTCACGATCTCGCGTTGAGCGCCATGCGCCTCGTCCTCTTCGACATACACGGCACCCTCCTCCCGGCCCGGGGCGCGGGGCGCCGCGCGCCGGGCCGGGCGCTCGAGCGCGTGTACGGCACCCGCGGCGCCATCGACGGCTACGACGTCTGTTGCTTCGACAGCTTCGCCGACGCCGGCGATGCGCCCGATGAGCGCTTGCGCGAAGAGGCCCGGCCGCAACGCGACTTCCACCACGTTCAAGCAGGAGGAAGAGACCGCTTGCGCGAAGAGGCCCGGCCGCAACGCGACTTCCACCACGTTCAAGCAGGAGGAAGAAACGGCTTGCGCGAAGAGGCCCGGCCGCACCGTGGACTTCTCCACGTTCAGGCGTGACTGTGGAGCTCTTTCGGGCCTGAGCGCGAGGGAGACGCCATGGACCCCGGGCCGCGCATCCAGGTCCTCCTGATCGAGGACAACGACGAGTACGCCGTGGTCGTGAGCCGGTCGCTGGCCCGGCCGGGCAACGCCCCGTGCGAGGTCGGCCGCGTGGCGAGCCTGGAGGAGGCGCTGGCGCGGCTCGGCGAGCAGCGGTTCGACGTGATCCTGCTGGACCTCTCGCTGCCGGACAGCCAGGGGATCGAGGGGATCAACCGGCTGCGGATCTACTGCCCCGAGGTGCCCGTCGTCGTCCTGACCGCATCGGACAGCGAGACCCTCGGCGTGGAGTCCGTGCGTACCGGCGCCCAGGACTACCTCGTCAAGGGGCAGGCCGACGGCCGGCTGCTGTCTCGCGCCATCCGTTACGCCATGGCGCGGAACCAGCTGCAGGACGTCCTCCGGAGCCTCGCGCTCCGGGAGGAGTTGACCGGGCTCTACAACCGCCGCGGCTTCGTCACGCTCGCGGAGCAGCACCTGAAACTGGCCCGGCGCACCGGGAGAACTGCCCGGCTGGTCTTCGTGGACGTGAACGGCTTCAAGCGGGTCAACGACCGGTTCGGCCACCCGGAGGGTGATCGCGCCCTGGTGGCGGTGGCCGAGGTCCTGCGGGCGACGTTCCGCGAATCGGACATCGTGGCGCGGGTGGGCGGCGATGAGTTCGCGGTGCTCGCCATCGAGGCCGCCGATGCGAGCGCCGAGCGGCTGCGGGCCCGACTGTCCAGCAACCTCGAAGCGTACAATGCCCAGGCCCGCCGCGGGTACGATCTGACCGTGACCGCGGGGATCGCGACCTTCGATCCTCAGCGCCCGGCCGGCGTGGACGCGCTGATGGCCGAGGCCGACCGCTCCCTCTATGACCTCAAGCGTCTCCGCCAGCAGGACCGGCCGGGCGGGGCGTGACGGCGGGCTCTCAGGCGAGACAGATCACGGCGAGGCCGAAGACGATCGAGTGGGCCGTCAGCAGGATCCCCACGCGCTTGAGCGAGGCCGGGCGGTCCAGGCGGGTGATGCCTGCCGTCGTCTGCAGCACGGCCGGGATGAAGGCCGCCAGCGCGAGGGGCGAGAAGGGGCCGAGGCGTACGGCTGCCAGCGCCGCCAGCAGGATCGCCGCGTCGATCACGAGCATCCCGCCGGCGAAGGAGAGTCTCGCCCTCACGGTTCCGCGGGGAGCCCGCCGCGCCCGCGCCTCGATCTTCAGCCTGACGTAGAAGACGGCCCAGAGGAAGAAGGCTCCGCAGAGGAGCCAGAGGGCCGCGGCCACGCGCTCTCGTGTTCCGCCGGCAACGTAGTAGGCCGCGGGAGCGCTGAGCGGCAGGCCCGCGGCAGCCAGCATCTGCCCCGGCAAGGCGTGATCGAGCCTCCTCGTCACGAGGCCCAGGCTCGCTCCCGTCAGCGCCACTGCGAGGGCCCCGATCCCCACGAGCGGCATCAGCCTTGCGAGCGGTATCAGAACCATCAGGGATACGGCGGCGGCGAGGCCGAGGGCGGTGAGGATCAGCAGGAGGCGGCGCGCGGCCGCGGCCGCCCACAGGTCGGGCCGCGCTGCGGCGCGCAGCCGGTACCAGGCCAGGAGCTGGGCGTGGGCGAGGAAGAGGCTGACGACGGCGACCAGCAGCAGGATCTGCCGGAGCGTCGCGGGGCCGCCGACGCCCCAGCCGACGGCCCAGGGCACCAGCAGCATCGCCCAGGTGCCGTGCTCCTTCGGGAGGAGCCGGGTCGCCGTCGCAGGGGCGGGCATGCGGCCGGGCGGCCGCCGTCAGGCGAGCTGGGCGACGCCGAGGCTCGTCGCGATGTCGTGGAGCTGCGCGGCGAGCGCCGGGGCCAGGGGGATGCCGTGGACGCGGCGATGCGCCTCCGCGTCCGCTTCGGGCTCGCCGGCCGTGTAGACGCGCGCCTGCCCCTCGGCCCGCGGCGTGTCGTTGAGGGCCTGGAGCATGTCGTCCATCGCCGCCTCGAACTCCTCCACCGGACGGAAGCGCTTGATGTCGATGGCCGCGAAGCAATGCCCCGTGTTGAAGTGCTTGTCCTCCCGCATCCGGCTGCGATAGAGGACATTGCCGTACACGCTGCCCGAGAGCAACCCCGAGAGGATGTCCACCATCACGCCGAGCCCGTACCCCTTGTGGCCGCCCAGCTCGCGGCGGCCGCCGAGCGGGGAGAGGAGGCGCGAGGCGAGCGCCACGCGGGCGTCGGTGGTGGGACCGCCGTTCTCGGCCAGTGCCCATCCTTCGGGGATGGGCGTGTTCCACCGGGAGGCGATGGTGAGCTTGCCCACGGCGACGGTGGTCGTGGCCATGTCGAGCACGAAGGGCGTGTGGGCCGCGGCGGGCGCGGCGAGGCTGATGGGGTTGGTGCCCAGCATCGGCTTGCGGGCGAACGTCGGCACCATGGCGACGGAGGGGGAGTTGGTGAAGGCGAGCCCGATCATGCCCCGATCGAGCGCCATCATCGAGTAGTTCGCGCAGGCGCCGAAATGGTTCGAGTTCCTGACGGCGACGATGCCGATGCCGTAGGTGGCGGCCCTGGCGATGGCCATCTCCATGGCCATGACCGAGGCGGGATGGCCGAGGCCTTTCTGCCCGTCGACGAGGGCCGTGGCCAGGTCGTCGCGGACCAGGACGGGCTCGGCCCAGGGGTGGATGTAGCCGGCCCGGGTCCACTCCACGTACTTCGGGAGCATGCCGATCCCGTGGGAGTCCACGCCGCGGAGGTCCGTCCTCACCATCAGCGCTGCCGTGAGCTCGGCGTTCTTCGGCGGCATCCGGAGCGCCCCCAGCACGGAGACGATGAATCGCCGGAGGGCCTGCGGCGTGACGACGACGGGGCTATCGGCCATGGGACTCGCCCAGCCCGGTGATCTGGATGCCCGAGTTCTTGAGCTTGTAGCGCCGGTTGACGGTGGCGAGCACGGCCGTGAGGCCCTCGACCGGGCCGGCATTGGTGAGCGGGCCCACGTCGATCGCGCGCAGCCCCATCGAGGCGCCCAGCTCGGCCACGGTCTTCTTCGCCTCGGCGTCCCCGCCGCAGAGCAGGAGATCGCAGGCGATGGTGTGATCGGTCGCCGACAGCTCGTGGGCGGCGATGTGATGGAACGCGGCCACCAGCCGGATCTCGGGGCCCAGGATCTCCTGGGCTTCCTCGGCCGAGGAGCCCTGGGGCGGCGGAGTGAAGAGCCGCCCTCCGCCGAAGGTGAGCGGCACCACGGCGCTCACCACCACCTTCCCGCGGCAGCCGTCCTTGACCTCCGGCAGGGTCTGCTTGAGCCCCGCCGCCGGCAGCGCGAGGATCACCACGTCGGCGGCCGCGGCGGCGTCGCGATTGGACATGCCCTCGACGCGCGCGCCCGGAGCCTGCGCCGCCAGCTCGCCGGCCTTGGCGGCCGCGCGCGCTGCATCGCGCGAGCCGATGACGATCTCGTGTCCCGCCTGCGCCCAGCGGAGCCCGAGCCCCGCGCCTTCCTTGCCAGTGCCTCCGAGGATCGCGATTCTCACCGGTCGTGTTCTCCCTATCTGAAGAGGTCGCGGGTGGGGTCGCGAAGGAGGGCGCGGCTCGAGCTGTCGGCGCGCTCCCACGCGAGGCCGCGGACGATCGCCACCGGGATGCGGGCCAGCTTGCCCATCACCGGCTCCGCGGCGCCGGCCAGCTCGTCCGCGAGGGCCAGCACGGTAGCCTGCAGCACATGCCCCGCCGGGTCCTGCTCGCCGAGATAGCTCTTGAGCGGGTCGAAGCCGGCGACTCCGACGGCCACGTTGGTGAGCCCCTCGCGCCACGGCCGGCCGAAGGTGTCGGCGACGATGATGGCGAGCTCGTGGCCCGTCAGCTCCGTCAGCCGGCGCAGGAGGCTCCGCGCCGAGGCATCGGCGTCCTTCGGGAGCAGGCACGCGGTGTCGGCGTCCACGTTGGACTGGTCCACGCCCGCGTTGGCGCAGACCCACCCGTGGTGTGTCTCCACGATGAGCACACCCTTGTCCTGCCGCACGACCCGCCGGCTCTCGCCGAGGATCACCTCGATTAGCCGCGAATCCCGCCCGATCTCGCGGGCCAGGACTTCCGCCTGCGGGGACGGGATCACCTCGGAAAGGCGCACGATCCGGCCCTCCGCCTTCGACACGACCTTCTGGCTCACGACCAGCAGGTCGGCGGCCTGGAGCGGCGTGCCCTGGCGCGCGGCGGCCTCGGCGATGAGCCGGCCGAGATCGTCGCCCGCGCCGATCTCCGGCAGGCCCTCGATGCCGATCACTTCGTAGCGCGGCACCACGGTCAGCCGAGGCTCGCGAGGCGATGGGGGAGGTCCCAACGGCGGAGGAGCGCTCCGCTGCGCGTCCCGGGACCTCGCTCCAGCAGGAGCCTCAGGTCCTCCGGG
>JACOVB010000294.1 GCA_016177555.1 Candidatus Rokuibacteriota bacterium | reverse complement strand
GGGCCAGCCTGGCACGTAGCCCACGTACAGCCCGGTGTCCGGGTCTCGCTCGACGACGATGTTGAAGGTGCGCATAGGTCAAACTTCCTCCGATCGATGCTACTCCTGTGGCTCACCAGAATCGTGTCCGTTGTCGGCCCAACGCGGCGGATAAGCCGCGGCGCGAAGCGCCGGCGGCTTCATGCGCGAGTTAGCCGGTTGCTCGCCCGGCCGCCGCGGATCCCCTTGGGGCGGGCGCACCATGAAGGAGGCCCTCGGTACTCAAGTCTTCATCCACGTCTGGCCAGTGGACGCCGAATCCTCCGCCGGCCACGCGCCAATTCGCGCGTTGCTCGCGCGTCGCCGAAAGCAGACGGGGGTACCACACGAGCGGCACCGAGATCGTACGGCCGTCCAGGAGATCGACGACTGGGACGTCGTCCGTGAACCGGACGTCCTTGACGCGCTCACCCGGCCGACCGTCTGAAGTACTCATTCCACGCCTCCAACAATTGCGGCTCGTGCTCGGCGACGAGCCCCTGCACGCGTCGCAGCTCGACCGCGTTCAAACCAAGGTTGGGCCGTTGTATCAGCCATGAGCCGCCTCGGCGTGCAATCGCAGCCCAAGGGCGTTTACCACCTTGAGGATTGTGTCGAAGTCGGGACTGCGTTCACCGGAGAGCGCTTTGTAAAGACTTTCACGGGACAGGCCGGCGTCACGAGCCACCTGCCCCATGCCCCTGGCGCGTGCAATATCGCCCAGCGCCTTGGCGATGAATGCTGCGTCACCCTTTGCCTCATCAAGGCAAGCCTCCAGATACGCCGCCATTTCTTCAGGAGTTCGAAGGTGTTCGGCGACATCGTAGCGAGTAGTCTTTGTCTTGCGCATCATGTACTCCTAAACGTTGCGTGCGAGGCGCAATGCAGTCTTTAGGTCGGCAGACTGTGTGCGCTTGTCGCCGCCCGCCAGAAGAATCACTACTTCGCGCCCGTGCTTCTTGAAATACACCCGGTAACCGGGTCCATAATCGATCCGCAATTCAGAGACGCCCGCGCCGACCGGCTCGACATCACCCGCGTTACCTGCGGCGAGGCGCTCGATCCTGACCTGAACCCGTGCCCGCGCACGAACGTCGCGCAGACCGTCAAGCCACTGGGCGAACGTCTCGGTCTTGCGGATCTGAAGCATGTGACAATGTAGCCCCGTGGCTACATATTGTCAATGTTCGGTGCCGGATTCTTACGTGCGAGGCGTGTCAAAGGCCCAACGCTCGCGGTCAGCGGCCGGCGCAGCCGGTCCGCTGGACCGCGTGGTTGGACCCCCGCCTGACACGGACGCTGTACGATCTGAGCTCTTGCCGCGCGACTTGCGGGACGATGTCGAGTGTCGACGGACATGCTGAAGCAGAACGTCGTCGATCAGGGCCTGGTAATTCCCCTGCGCGCCTTGTCCATCAGATCTCGAACATATTCGCGGATGGGTGCACCACCCTCCCGGATGCCGTACGCCCTCCGTCACTTGATCGTCTCCTCGACCAGGAGCAACTCTGCTGCCGCGGCGCCCTTTCGGACTGCAAGATAGCGGAGGCGCTCCGAGGAATCGAATAGAAGGCTCGCCCCGCCGACAGTTGGGATGTCGTCGTACTCTCGTCCCTCTTGCCCGTCCACGACCACGAACCGCTTCGTGCCGCGCCGCGCCGCGTAGGCCACCCGAGCGCCGTCAGGGCTGAAGGTCACCATCGGATCGAAGTTCAGGATGTCGTCGTAGCGTCGTCCTTCGCGCCCGTCAACGACGACAAATCGCTCCCGTCCCCGTGCCGCGGCGTATGCGAGGCGCCGGCCATCCGCGCCGAACGTCAGGCTACCCTCGAGGATGCCGTCGTGGGGCTTCCGCTCCACACCGTCCACGACAACGAATCGCGCCTCACCAAGGCCCGCGGCGTACGCCAGGCGTTGGCCATCCAGGCTGAAGATCGGGCTGCGCGCGAGGATACCGTCGTAGCGCTGCTCCTCACGCCCGTCGATCACCACGAAGCTGCGCCTCGCCTCCTGCGCTGCGTACGAAAACCGCCGGCCGTCCGGGCTGAACGTGAGGGTTCCCTCCAGAATCGCGTCGTAGCGCTTTCCCCCCTGGCCTTCGACGACGACCGCCCACCGAGCCCCGAACCGCGCCTCGTACGCCATCTTCTGGCCGTCCGGACTCCAGATCGGAGCATTCGGGCCAAGAGCGTCGTGCTCATATCCCTCCTTGCCGTCCACGACCACCACCCACTTGCCGCCCCGCTGGGCGGCGTAGGCCAAGCGACGGCCGTCAGGACTGAAGGCCAGGCGGCCGATCACGTCGTAGCTTTGCTGCTCTTGGCCGTCGACAACCACGAAGAGGCGGGTGCCGACCCGCGCCCGGTAGGCCACCCGCCGACTGTCCGGGCTAAAGGTCACGAGCTCGAACAGGTGGCGCGGCGTAGCACCTGGGATCATTCGAGGCCTGCCAGGTGGTCCAGCGACTAGGGTCATGATCCCGTCGTATGGCTTCTGCCTCACGCCATCGACCACTACCCCCCACCTGTCGCCGATCTTCACGACGTACGCGAGCCGGCGGCCGTCGGGGCTGAACGCTAGCCCTTCCTCCATGATCCCCGCGTATGGCCCGTCCTCGACGCCGTCGATGACAAGGAATGATTGCCCACGAACTATGCCGATGTACGCGAGTCGCTGGCCATCGGGACTGAAGACAGCCACACCCCCACGCAAGGTCATGAAGTCGTCGTAGCGGCGCCCCTCGCGTCCATCCACAACGATCGCCCGTGTCGGAGCCACATACGCGACCCTGCGGACGTCCGGGCTCACCCTGACCGTGGCAATCTGCCATGGCGCGACGATTCTTGCGAGCACCCGTTCCGAAGCGACGCTTCTCGCGGGCGGTCGCTCGGCCATAGCGCCTCGCCCCATGTCCGACCCGGCTGGCGGACCCTGCGCACACGCCCCGCTCAACACGACCGTCGCAAGGGCGACGAGCATCCGTACGAGCGTGGCGCACCTCCGTACGAGCACGGTGTCACTCAAGGATGATTGCCTCAGCTAGCATCAGGGTCCAACGCTCGCGCTCAGCGGCCGGCGAAGCCGGTCCGTTGAAGCGCGCAGTTAGACGGCCCGAGTGCCTATGGGGATGTCCCGGTCGCTGTTGAATTTGAGATGAGGGTAGCGGCGGCACCCTGGGAGGCCTGAGAATCGGGTCTGCCACGACCAACCGGTCCCCGGGGCCGGACCAAGGAGCCGCCATGACGAAGAGAACAGCAACGAGGCAGGGAACGCAAGGAGCAAATGGCGCCGCCGGGACGTTGGGCGACGCGCTCACCCCGCTGATCGCCGGGATGACGGCGACGCGGGCGCACTTGCTGGAGTGGATGCAGGCGCAGGGCCTGGTGGCGCTGCAGGAGGTGTTTGCCGCAGAGGCTGCGGCGGTCGCAGGGCCGAAGGGCAAGCACCAGGCGGCGCGCACGCATCACCACTGGGGCCGGACCGCCACGGAGTTGACGGTGGGCGGGCGGCGGATCCAGGTGGGGCGGCCGCGGGTGCGGAGCACCACGGGGCAGGAAACGGTGTTGCCCTCGGTGGCGGCGTGGCAGGACCGGGATCCGCTGACGGCGCGGGTGCTCGAGCAGATCCTGCTGGGGGTCTCGACCCGCGGGTATGCGGGCAGCCTGGAGGCGGGGCCGCCGGGGGCGCCGAGCCGAGGGACGAGCCGGAGTGCGGTGAGCCGCACGCTGCGGGGGCGGATGACGGGGGCGCTCACCGCGCAGCTGGGGCAGCGGCTGGACGGGCTCGAGCTGCTCGCGCTGTTCCTCGATGGGGTGGTGGTGGCCGGCCAGACGGTGATCGTCGTGCTCGGCCTGACTCGCGACGGGGAGAAGAAGCCGCTGGGGCTGCGCCTGGGGTCGACGGAGAATGCGGTGCTGTGCACGGAGCTGCTGCAGGATCTGCTGGCGCGCGGGTTGAGTCTCGGCGAGCGCGTGCTGTGCGTGATTGACGGGGGCAAGGGGCTGCGCAAGGCGATGCAGGACGTGCTCGGCACGGCGGCGGTGATCCAACGCTGTCAGGTCCACAAAGCGCGCAATCTGCTGGCCCAGGTCCCCACGGTCCGGCAGGTCTACGTGCGGGCGATGCTGCGGCGGGCCTACCGCGCGGCCAGCGCCGCCGCGGCCCGTCGCCAGCTCAAAACCCTGGCCACCTGGCTCGAGGCCAATGCGCACGTGGACGCGGCGGCGCGCC
>JACOVB010000266.1 GCA_016177555.1 Candidatus Rokuibacteriota bacterium | reverse complement strand
CTTCAAGGCCGATGACGTGTGACGCGCAGGCTCCACCCACCCTCAGCCGGCGATTCTGGAGGCTGATCCACATCGTGAAATCCCGCAAGCCATGATCGTCACTGCCACACTCACCGAGACGGTGAAGGCGCGGGCCCATGCCCTCGGCTTCGATCATGTCGCCATCGGCCCCGCGGACCCGCCTGCTCACGGCCCCGAGCTCCGCCGCTGGCTCGAGGCCGGGCATGCCGGGACCATGGCCTATCTCGAACGGCGCCTGGCCGAGCGGCTGGATCCGCAGGGTGTGCTTCGGGGCGCGCGATCCGTGGTCTGCGTGGCGCTCAACTACTACCAGGGCCCGGCGGCGGACCCCTCCTGGTCGCCGGTGGCCCGCTACGCCTGGGGGCGCGACTACCACGACCTGATGCTCCCTCGGCTCGAGGCCCTCGCAGGACTCCTGAAGGAATCCTGCGGGGCGCTGAGCCTGGCCTACGTGGACACGGGGCCGCTGCTCGAGCGGGACCTCGCGGCCCGCGCGGGACTCGGGTGGATCGGCAAGAACACCATGCTGCTGCACCCGTCGCTCGGCTCCTGGTTCTTCATCGGCGTGCTCCTCACCACGGCCGAGCTCGCCCACGACGCGCCGCTGCCCGACCGCTGCGGCTCGTGCCGCGCCTGCCTGGACGCTTGCCCCACCGGCGCCTTCGTCGCGCCTTACGTGCTCGATGCGCGCCGGTGCATCTCGTATCTGACCATCGAGCACCGGGGCGACATCGAGCCGGGAATCGAGAGCGGGATGGGGCCATGGCAGTTCGGCTGCGATGTCTGCCAGAGCGCCTGCCCGTGGAACCGGAAGGCGCCCGTCACGCGTGAGCCCGCCTTCCTTCCCACCACGTCCTATCCCCCCGCCGAGGCGCTGCTCGCGATGGACGACGAGGCCTTTCGCCGGCGATTCGCCGGCACGGCGCTGCTCCGCCCCCGCCCGGCGGGCATGAGGAGGAACGCCGCCGTCGCGCTCCGCAACCGCCACCGAGACGGAAAGGAGACCGCGCCCATGATCGATCCGGTCCGCGACGCCCTCGTCATCGTCGACGTCCAGAAGGACTTCTGCCCCGGCGGCGCGCTGGCCGTTCCCCACGGCGACGAGGTGGTGGAACCGCTCAACCGGCACGCGGCGCGCTTCGCCGAGGCCGGGGCGGCGGTGTTCGCCTCGCGCGACTGGCATCCGGCGCGGACCCGGCACTTCAAGGAGTTCGGCGGAGTCTGGCCGCCGCACTGCGTGCAGGGGACGGGCGGCGCCGACTTCCATCCCGCCCTGAGGCTGCCGGCGCGGACCACGGTGATCTCCAAGGGGATGGATCCCGAGCAGGACGCCTACTCCTGCTTCCAGGGCCAGGGCCCGGACGGCCGCCCCTTCGCCGGCCTCCTCGCCGCGCGGGGGGTCCAGCGCCTCTTCATGGGCGGGCTCGCGACGGACTACTGCGTCAAGGCCACGGCGCTCGACGCCCTCCGCGCGGGCCTCGAGGTGGTGCTGCTGGAGGACGCGATACGCGCCGTGGAGGTGCAGCCCGGAGACGGGGCGCGGGCGCTCGAGGAGTTGACGCGCGCTGGCGCGACCTTCGCCGCGCCGGAGCCCGTGTGACGGGTCGCGCCCGGCGTGATCATCTCCACGCTGACGGCCTTCTGCGGGACGCCCACGGCTCCGAGTGGGACGCGGTCCCGGAAACCGCCGGAGCGTCAGGGAGCCGGCACCTCCGCGCAGCGCTCGAGCGTGCGGATGATCTCGTCGTTGCCGGGGATCTGCCGGACGCCCCCGTCGCCAACGTAGGAGCCACTGAGCGCGTACCGCAAGACGCCGCTCCGATCGAGGATGAAGAAGCCCATGTCGTCGTCGGTGATCATGCGCGGCAGCTCGCCGAGCTGCGTCTTGACCTCGCCGAAATCGCTGGGCGGCTTCGGGATCGTGAGCCCCGTGTAGAGCGTCTTCGCGTACCAGGCCATGGAGTGCGATCGGGCGTCGAGGCCCCAGGCGCGGCGCGCCTGGTAGTCCGGGTCGCAGAGGTACGGGAAGGGGATCTTGAACTTGTCCACGTAGAAGCGCGCCCGGTCCGGGGTTGTGAGGGTGATCTCCAGGATCTCGGCTCCCAGCCCCTGGAACCGCGGGTACCCCCGGGCCAGCTGGGACATGTGCTGGCGGCAGAAGGCGCAGGCCATGCCCTTCGTGAACCAGACGATGGCGTTGCTCCGCCCGCGGTAGTCGTCGAGCCCGATCTCGTGTCCCTGACCGGACGGCAGGCGGAGCGCCGGAGCGCGTTCACCGAGGGTCGCAGTGGTCATCCAAATCCTCCTTCAGCAGAGAAAAGGCAGGAGCAGGAAGGTGTCGCTCGTCCACCCCGTCGTCTCCTGGGTGTGGCGGCTCTTCTCGAGCCACCGGTCGGCCTCCGCTTCGTCGCCCTGCTCGACGGCCAGGGTGGCCAGGCCCTCGTAGCAGGGGCAGAGGAGCTGCGGCTCGCCCACCGACTCGGCCACGGCGAGGGCCTCCTCGTAGTAGCGGCCGCTTCGCGGGTAGTCGCCGCGGCACTGGTAGATCTGAGCCAGGATGATCAGCGGGATCGGCAGGTGGTTGAGCTGCCCGAGGCGCCGGTCCAGCTCCACGGCCGCCTCTGCGGCCTTGACGCCCTCGTCGTAGTCGCCCGCCACCGTGCAGTGCCCGCCGGCCAGCGCGCAGTACAGCCACGGCTGCTGGAGGAGGTCGCCGATCTTCTGGGCGAGCGCGAGCCCCTCGCGGCAAAAGGCCGCCGAGCGGCCGTGGTCCAGGGGCGAGTACATCACGGCGAGGTTGGTATAGGCCCGGCAGGCCACCGAGCCCAGCTGGCCGGCCAGCGCCGTCTCGAGGCTCCGCGACACCTGGGCGGCGCCGCCCTCCAGGTCGCCCGCCCGCGCCAGCGCGACGCCGAGGGTGTTGTATGCGTGGGAGACCACGTCCGGCGCGGCGAGCCTCTCGCCCAGGGCCAGGGCGCGCTGGGCCCAGTCCACCGCCAGGTCGTGGCGGCCGAGCCGGAAGTGGATGCGTCCGAGCTCCTGGCACAGCCGCGCCAGCTCCAGGCTCTCGTCCTCGCCGAGCGCCGCCAGCCCCCGCTCGAGATGGGCCAGGGAGGCCTCCCTGTCGCCGGCGGCCCAGGCCGCCGCGCCGAGCTTCCTGTGGACGTCCGCCGCACGGCGCCGGTCCGCGGCCGCCTCCACCAGCGCCAGGCTCTCGCCCCAGCGGGAGCGCGCCTCGCCGAGGCCGCCACGGGCGAAGGCGGCGTCGCCGAGCCTCTCCAGGACGGCCTGTCGCCGGCCGGGCTGAGGCTCCGGGGCGAGCGCCTCCAGCGCGCGCCCGAAGTAGGCTTCCGCCTCGTGGTAGGCGTAAAGCGCCGCGGCGCGGTCCCCCGCGCGCAGGAGGGACTCGACGGCCCTGGGGCGGTCGGCGCTGCGGGCCCAGTGCTCGGCCAGCTCATCGAGCACCTCGTCCGCGCGGTCCTCGTACATGCGCTCGAGGGCCGTCGCCGCCCTGCCGTGCAGGTCAGCGCGTGACTTCACGAGGAGGCCCTGGTAGGCGACCTGCTGGGTGAGCACGTGCGAGAAGCTGTACCGGACCTCTGGGAAGAGATCCTTCTCGCGCAGGAGGTCGCCGCGGACCAGATCGGCGAGGTGGCGGCGGATGTCGAGATCCGCCGGCGCCACCGCCTCGAGGAGCGCCAGGGAGAAATCGCGTCCCAGCACGGAGGCGATCTGCAGCGTACGCTTGAGTGGCTCGGCAAGCCGGTCGATCCGCGCCGTCAGCAGGTCGTGGATGGTTTCGGGGACCTCGACCTCGCCCGGCTCCCACCCGCTCGCGGACGCCGGCGCCGACGGCGGCAGGAAATCCCGGTCTCTGAGGTAGGTGGCCAGCTCCTCGATGAACAGTGGGTTGCCCTCGGATCGCTTGATGACGAGATCGCGCATGGACGGCGCCAGGTCGGGCACTGAGAGCAACGCCTTCACCATCTCCGCGGTGTCCTCGTGCGAGAGGGGGTCCAGCGCCAGCCGCAGGTGGGAGGACCGGTCCTGCCAGGGCGGGGCATGGCCGGTTCGGTAGGTGCAGACGAGCAGCACGCGGTGGCCGGCCAGGCTGTCCACCAGCGAGGCGAGGTATTCCTCGGAGCTCGGATCGGCCCACTGCAGGTCGTGCACCACGAGGAAGAGGGGGCGGTGCTGGGCGCCGCGGAGGGTGAGCGCCTTGACGGCCTCGATGAGGCGCCGCTTGCGCTGGGCGGGGTCGAGGCCGTCGGCCTCGACCCCGCCGGCGGGCAGCGACAGCAAGTGCTCGAGGTAGGGGATGGTCCACTCGAGCGCCGGGTCCAGACGCCGAACCCCGGTCTCGACCTTTACGATCTGCGCGGCCTCGGGCTCGCCCTCCTCGAGGCGGAAATTCCCCTCGAGGAACTGGACGATGGCGTGGAACGGCAGCGACCCGCCGTGCGGCAGGCAATGGGCCTCGAGGTAGGTCAGCGGGGCATCGTGGAGCCGGCGCCGCAGCTCGTAGGCGAGCCGCGACTTCCCCACGCCCGCCTCGCCTACCAGGGAGACCACGTGGCCCCGCCCAGCCCGCACCTTCTCGAAGCAGTCGAGGAGCAGCGCCAGCTCGGTGCTCCGGCCCGCCAGCGGGGTGAGCCCCCGCTCGAGGGCCAGGTCGAAGCGGGCCCGCCGCGTGCGCTGTCCCGTGACGGTGAAGGCGCGGACGGGCCGCTCGATACCCTTGAGCGCGAGCGCGCCCCGGTCCGCACTCACGAAGTAACCGCCCACGAACCGGTGGGTGGCCTCGCCGATGAGCACGCCCCCGGGGGGCGCAGCCCCCTGCAGCCGCGCCGCGAGGTTCACCGTCTCCCCCTGCGCCGTGTAGTCCATCCTGAGGTCGTCGCCGATCCGACCCCCCACCACCGGGCCCGTGTTCAGCCCGATCCGCACGGCGAAGTCGAGGCCGCGCTCCAGCCGCAGCGTCTCCGCGTAGCGGGCCATAGCGGCCTGCACGGCGAGGGCCGCGGCGACCGCGCGCACGGCGTGATCCTCGTGCGAGATGGGGGCGCCGAAGAGGGCCATGACCCCATCGCCGGTGAACTGGTTCACGGTGCCCTCGTAACGGTGAACGGCGTCCAGCATGTGGCGGAAACAGCCGTCCATCACCGCGTGCAGCTCCTCCGGGTCGAGGCGGGTCGACAGCGCGGTGAAACCCACGCAGTCAGCGAAGAGGACGGTGACGAGCTTGCGCTCGCCCTCCAGCGCGCTGCGGGAGGTGAGGATCTTCTCGGCGAGATGTCGCGGCGTGTACCCGGGGATCTTGCGGGTCAGCTCGTCGGCAACCTCCGCCGCGGAGGCGGGTGCGCGCGGTGTCGCGCCCGGCGGCACGGCGAGGCTGCCGGCCGCGAGCGGCTGGCCGCACTCGTCGCAGAACCGCGCGCCCGGGCGCAGCGCGGTGCCGCACGCGGGGCAGCGAGCCAGCAGCGGCCCGCCGCAGCCCTCGCAGAACTTCGCGCTGTCCCGGTTCTCGTGCCGGCACTCCGGGCAGATCACACGGCCATCGTAGCACCGCTGTCCAGACTTGCCCGGACGGGCGGGCCGAGCGCGGCCGGGGCGCGCCCGGAGCCCGTGTTACAATTCCGCGCGGAAGGAGGGTCCGATGGCGATTCTCAAGGTCGCGCGTCTCGGTCACCCCGTGCTCCGCCAGGCGGCGGCTCCGGTTCCCGTGAAGGAGATCCCTTCGCCTCAGATCCAGCGCCTCATCGACGACCTGGTGGAGACCATGCGCGAGTACAACGGTGCGGGCCTGGCGGCCACCCAGGTGCACACGCTCAAGCAGATCTGCGTCATCGAGGTGAACGGCAACCCGCGCTATCCCGACGCCGACAGCATCCCGCTCACGGTCCTGATCAATCCCAAGGTGACGCCGCTCACGGAGGACATGGAGGACGGCTGGGAGGGCTGCCTCTCGGTGCCCGACATGCGCGGGATGGTGCCGCGTCACACGGCGGTGCGGCTCGAGGCCCATGACCGCGACGGCGGCCGGATCGACGTCGTCGCCAAGGAGTTCTTCGCCCGCGTCATCCAGCACGAGGCGGATCACCTGCACGGCCTCGTCTACCTCGACCGCATGAAGGATCTGTCGACGCTCGCCCACCTCGCGGAGTGGAACAGGTACTGGATGGGAAATCCGGACCAGGATGAATGACGAGTAAGGCAGTCGCGGTCGTCAAGGACCTCTTCTTCGTGGCGCGCATCAGGGAGACGGCCCGGCTCGTCGGCAGGGAGGTGGTGTTTGCCCGCACCCCCGCGGAGCTGGGCGCGGCGCTCCAAGGAGAGCCGGCCGCCCTCGTGATCCTCGACTTGACGACCCAGGGGTGGAACTACGAGGCGCTGTTCGCGGCGCTCGAGGGGCCCGCGCCCCGCGTGCCGGTGTTGGGCTTCACCACGCATGTTCTCGCGCGGCAGACCCAGCGGCTTCACGCGCGCTGCAGCCGCGTCGTGACCAAGGACACCCTCACCCGGGAGCTGGGCGACATCTTGAGACACGGGCACCCGGGCTCTCGCCCGCCCGTGCCCGCGGGGTCTCCGCCGCCAGAAGGGACGCCGGAATGACTGCGGAAGAGTTCGTCACGGCGCTGGACGAGGAGAACCAGGCACTGCTCCGACGCCTCGAGCCGGAGGCCACGCTCCAGCCCGAGGTGGAGGGCGACCTCACCGTCACCAGCCTGCTCAAGGTCGCGCTCAAGAACGAGGTGGAGGCCACCGAGATCGCCGCCCGCTGGCTCACCACCACCGACGACGTGCAGGTGAAGATGGCCTTCGCGCGCCAGGCGGGAGACGAGGCGAGGCATTACCGGCTGATCGCCGATCGCCTCCAGGAGCTGGGATTCGACGCGCGCGCCTTCGATCCCCTCGCCAAGGGGTATGGCCCCCTTTTCCAGTACCTCGATGGGCTGAGCAGCACCGTCGAGCGGGTCGCGGCCGGCCAGTTCACCCGCGAGGCCATCGCCGTGGTCAAGAACCGCCAGTTCATCGAGTTCTGCGAGCGGGCCGGAGATGGCGCCACCGCCGCCCTCTATCGCGAGATCATCGAGCCAGACGAGCGCTTCCACCACGAGCTCGGCCGCTCCCTGCTCCTGCGATTCGCCAGCGACCCTCAGGCGCAGGAGGCGGCCCGCCGGGCCGCCGCGCGGACGCTCGAGCTGGCCGAGGAGCTCCAGGCCGCCGCCCTCAAGACGGCGGGCATCCACCACGCCCCGGGCTGCTGATGGGCGCGGATCCCGCCCTCCGGCAGTGGGCGGCCGAGGTGGAGCGGCCCGATCGCGAGATCGACCTGGGCCGCGCGGCGCTGGTGCTGGCGCGAGTGGAGTACGCCGATCTCGATATCGGCGCGTATCTCGGGCGCCTTGGCGAGCTGGCGGCCGAGGCGGAGTCGGGCTGCCGGAAGTGCACAGACCTCAACCTCCTTCACCGCGTGCGCGAGTACCTGTTCGCGGAGCAGGGATTCACGGGGAATCGCGTCGACTACCGTGACCCGCGCAACAGCTTCCTCAACGACGTGCTCGACCGCAGGCTCGGCATCCCCATCACGCTCTCGCTCTTGCTGATCGAGGTGGGCCGGCAGCTCGGCCTCGCGATCGAGGGCATCGGGCTGCCCGGCCACTTCGTCACCGGCGTCAGGCTCGGCGGGGAGCAGATCCTCCTGGACCCGTTCAACGGCGGAGCCCTTCTCACCCCCGACCTGTGCGCCGATCTCGTCGCGCGTGCCGTCGGCCGGCGCGTCAGCCTCACGGAAGCCGACTTCGCTCCCGTCACGAAGCGCCAGTTCCTCGGCCGCATGCTCCGCAACCTCAAGGGTATCTACTGGCAGCGGGAGGAGTGGGAGAAGGCCGTCGAGATCGTGGACCGGCTGCTGGTGCTGGAGCCCAGGACCGGGGAGGAGTGGCGGGATCGGGGAGTTGCGCTTGCCCACCTGGGAGACTTCCGGCGCGGGCTCGCCGACTGGGAGCGCTACCTGACGGACTTCCCCAATGCGCCCGACGGGGAGAAGGTCCGTGGCCAGCTGCGCCGCGTCCGCCAGCGTCTGTCGCAGCTCAACTAGCCATGCGCGTCCGGGGCGGGCCGAACCTCTACGGCTTCTCCGTCGGCATCCTCATGCTCGACACCCGCTTCCCGCGGATCCCCGGCGACATGGGGAACGCGACCACCTTCGACTTTCCTGTGCGCTACCACCGCGTGCCCGGCGCTTCGCCCGACCGCGTGGTGCGCCAGGGGCAGCAGGCGCTGCTCCCGGCGTTCGTCGAGGGCGCGCAGTTCCTGGAGCGCGAAGGCGTCAGCGCGATCTCCACCAATTGCGGCTTCCTGGCGAAGTTCCAGCGTGAGCTCGCCGCCACCGTCTCGGTGCCGGTGTTCACCTCGAGCCTCATGCTCGTGCCGCTCGTCCACCGGATGCTCCAGCCGGGGCGGGCGGTGGGCGTTCTCACCGTGGACGCCTCCTCGCTGCATGCCGATCATTTCGCGGGGGCCGGGATCACTCCGGACATCCCGACGGTGGTGGCGGGGCTCGAGACGGAGAAGGAGTTCACGCGGGTGCTGCTGGACGACCTGCTCGAGCTCGACGTGCAGGCGGCGCGGCAGGAGCACCTCACCGTGGTCCGGAGGATGGTCGAGGCGCATCCGGAGGTCGGCGCCATCGTGCTGGAATGCACGAACATGCCGCCCTACCGAGCCGACATCGAGGCTCTCACCGGCCTGCCCGTCTTCGACATCACCACGCTGGTCCGCATGATGCACGATGCCGTGCGCCACGCCCTGCCGCCCCGACCCGCATGACCGCCACCGCGGATGTCCTGATCATCGGCGCCGGCATCATCGGCGGCTCCGTCGCTTTCCACCTCCTCGAGCGCAACCCGCGCCTCCGCGTGACCATCCTCGAGGCGGAGCCCGAGGTGGGTACGGGCTCCACCTCCAAGGCGACAGGCGGGGTGCGCTTCCAGTTCTCCACCGAGGCCAATATCCGGCTCACCCTGCTGTCCTATCGCTACTTCACCGATGCCGAGGCGATCCTGGGGCGCTCGGTGGACTTCATGCGCCACGGCTACCTCTTCGTCACCACCGATCCTGCCACGCTGGCCCGCTCGCGGGAGGCCGTGGCGCTCCAGCGGTTCCTCGGGGTCCGGAGCGAGGTGCTGGCGCCCGCCGAGGTCCAGCGCCACCTCGAGCCCCTGGTCGTGGCGGATCTCGCGGGCGGGACCTTCTGCGGTGATGACGGCTCGGCGGATCCTCACGGGATGCTCCAGGGTTTCCTCGCCCGGGGGCGCGAGCGTGGACTCCAGGTGCTCGTCGGCCATCGCGTGATCGCCCTGCTCCGGGATGGGGAGCGGGTGGTGGGAGCGCGCACCGCTCAGGGGGACTTCCACGCGCCAGTGATCATCAACTGCGCGGGGCCGTATGCGGACCAGGTGGCGGCGCTGGCCGGCGTCCAGATCCCCTCGAAGCCGTACCGGCGCCAAGTGCTGGTCACGGATCCCTTGCCGATCCTGCCCGATGTGTTCCCGCTCATCGTGGACCTCGACACGGGTTTCTACGTCCACCGGCAGGGCAAGAGTGCCGTCCTCATGGGCGGCACCGACAAGGACATCAAGCCCGGGCTCGACACGAGCGTGGACTGGGAGGCCTTTGGCGCCGTCTTCCAGGCGGCCGCGAAGCGCGTGCCGCCGCTGGCGGACGCGAAGGTGATGCGGGCCTATGCGGGCGTGCGCGATCTTACTCCCGACTACCACGGCATTCTCGGCCCGGCCCGCACGGCGCCCGGTTTCCACGTCGCGTGCGGCTTCTCGGGCCACGGCTTCATGCACGCCCCCGCCATCGGGCTCCTGATGGCCGAGATCGTGCTTGACGGCCGGACATCCAGCATGGATATTGACGCATTATCGCTCGACCGCTTCGGCGCCGGCACCACGCGCGCCGAGGCCAACATGTTCTGACAGAGGAGGTCCTTCCGATGCTCACGCGCGTTCTGGCTGCGCTCCTCACGCTCTCGCTCCTGGGACTGCCGGCGCTCCCGGCCGCGGCCCAGCCCTCGCTCACGTGGACGGCCGGCGCTGTCGGCGGCGGCTGGTACGCCATCTCCGGCGGCATGGCCGAATTGATCCGCGAGAAGGCCGGGCTCAACATCAAGGTCATCCCCGGCGGCGGCACGCAGAACCCGGTGCTGGTCGAGAAGGGCGACGCCGACCTCGGCATGGGGCTGCCGCCGCTCCTCGGCGCGGCCGTGCGCGGCGAGGACCCGTATCCGGGGCAGAAGCACCCGAGCCTGCGCGCCATCGCGGGCAACATGAGCCTCAACACCTTCCACTTCTACGTGGCGGCGGACTCGGACTTGGCGAAGCTCTCCATGGAGGAGATCTTCAAGGGCAAGAAGCCCATCCGTCTCGCCATCTCCAAGCCCGGCTCCTCGGATGTCTGGGTCTTCGAGAAGGTGATGGAATACTACAAGATCTCCTACAAGGACTGGGAGGCGGCCGGGGCCAGGTTCTTCCGCGGCTCCTATGCCGAGCAGGCCGGCGCCTTCAAGGACAGGAACGTGGACGGCACCTTCACCTTCCTGGCGCTGCCCGGCGCCTCGGTCACCGAGGCCTCCGTCGGACGTACCCTCAAGCTCCTGGCCTTCGCGAAGCCCCTGCTCCAGCACCTGGCAGGCTTCGGGCTCGGCGAGGGGCCGATCCCCGCGGGCACCTATCCCAAGGCCGCCAACGGCAACGAGCCCGTGCTGTCGGCCACGATGGGCACGACGATCACGGTGAACGCCAAGATGCCCAATGACACGGCCTACCTCCTGGCCAAGACCATCAACGACAACGTGGACCGGGTCAGGAAGATCCACGGCAGCCTCGCCGACTACGATCCCTCGAAGGGGCACCTCTACCTCGGCGTGGCGCTCCACCCCGGCGCCGAGAAGTACTACCGCGAGAAGGGCTGGCTCAAGTAGGGTGAGAGCCCCTTGACGGCGGGAACCTGCGAAGGCGTTGGAACGTGCTCAACGCGGGGCAGGTAGAATCTGGGCTATGGGGCGGCAGGGACCGCCCAAGACACGAAGCGCGGCGAGAGCGTAGGAGGTGAGCATGTCCGGTGAGAGTGGGCACCAAGAGCCACCGACCTATTATGCGAACATAGTGACGTCACTCCTGACCGAGGACGATCTCACGCTCGAGCTGCGGCGCGTTGATAAGCCACATCGCGAAGTGATGGCTGGTCCAGGTGAGCGGCTGACGGAGATTCCGCCAGCGTCGACAGAGGACGTCATGCGACGGGAGCCCATTGCCCGCGTGATCGTGACATTCTCTGCGGCCAGGGCCCTGAAGGAGTACCTTGACTTGGCACTCCCACGGATCGAGGAGTCGCGACGGGCGGGGCGCCGCACATGACGACGATCGAACTTCAGCTGCCAAGTGGTGTTGGAGCGATTTCCCCGGAGACGGGTGCCGCGTCTTGGTCCGGCGTTTCAGGTACCGTTCACGACGTGATGCCCTCTTATGTCGAAGAACACCCCTGGCTCAATAGCTTGATCGGGGGGCCTGCGGTGGGAGGTACGTGGGCGCTGGCGCAAGTAGTAGCTGCCGACGCGTTGCTCTTGGGTGAGAGAGTTCGTGTCACTGTCGCCCATGGCGAGAAGATGGACAGCCTACCCCTTCGGTCAGGGTCGGGTCGCCGGGAGAAGGAGCTGGAATGGCTGCGTACACACCGCGATGAGTTGCGCGCGCTGGTGGGCAAATGGGTCGTTGTGGAGGGCGACGAGATCATCTCGATGGGTCCGAGCCCGTCGGACGCGGTGCGCGGAGCCCGACAGAGGGGTGTTCAGGTTCCGTTTGTGTATCGCGTTGATGAGGAGAGATCAAAGGGTGTCGTCCATATAGGCCTCTAGCGATGCCGTCTGTCGACTACAGACATCAATTCGCCTACATCGCTGACGCCGGCAGCCGCGGAAGGTCGTTCCCCGCGCTCGTCGTGAGGATTCAGAGCCCCCAGAATGACGGGCTGGGGGTCGACGTTGTAGGACACGTGGACACCGGAGCGGAGGTGTCCGTCTTCCCGGGAGAGTTTGCGAGCCTCATCGGGCTGGAGCTTCTCCAGGGCGAACCTCTGGCGCTGGACGCAACGGTGGGGCATTCTCATGATGCACGCCTGCACGATGTCATCATCTCGCATGACGAACTCGGGCGTTATCAGCTGAAGGTTGCGTTCATGCTTGATGAGGCTAGAAGAGCACTGCTTGGTCGTGATTTCCTGAACGTCCTTCAAATTGGGTTCCGTGAGCGGTATCAGGAATTCTACGTGACCGCGACCCCCTAAGCAGAGGTAC
Organism: Candidatus Rokuibacteriota bacterium; assembly: GCA_016177555.1. The sequence goes on along the minus strand of JACOVB010000266.1, from coordinate 5,002 downwards.
GGGCAGCGTCAGCGAATCCCTGGTTGGTGCCAGGAACAAGAGGGGCTGCGCGTGGTGTGACCGCCGAGAGGCCGCGGTCCCTGCCAGGAGAGAGCGCTCGCAATGGCGGTGGTTCTGCGGTTCCCGCGGGGAGTCCCGATCGAGCGCCCCGAGAAGCCAGCGGCGTGGATCCCGTGACAAGGAAGGCTCCAGGGTGTCGATCGGGGGCTGTCCACTCCTAGCGCGCTGTCGGTGCACCAGCTGAGTGTTCGAGGGTCAAGCCCTGGCCACGGCCGGTTTTCGGTCCCGGAAGCGGCTGTGATCGAAAGCATGCATGCCAGAGGGGTGGATAATCAGGCGCTTATCTGGAACCGCCGGGTGGGGGGCCGGGGCGTATGCTGCCCTGGCCTCCCTTTTTCATCTCTACACCGCGGGCTACGGGGTCTTCGAGCCGCGCGTCCAGCGGTCGATGCACCTCCTCTTCCTCGTGCCGCTGGTCTTCCTCGCCTTCCCGTGCCGCAGGGCATCGCCCCGGCACCGGCCCAGCGCTCCGGACTGGCTCTTCGCCGTGGCCTCCTGGCTCGCCAGCGCGTACCTCATCTGGGACAGGGACAGGCTCGACCACCGCTGGGAGGGCGCCTCGCCGGTCCTCTCCCACGAGGTGGCGATCGGGATCGTCATGGCCCTCCTGGTCATCGAGGCGTGCCGGCGCGCGCTGTCGCCGTGGATGGCCGTCACGATCTCCGTGGCGCTGATCTATCTCGGCACGAGCCAGTGGTTCCCGGGCGTCCTGCACTTCAAGGGCTACCCGCTGCCGCGCATGGTGGAGTTCGTCTACCTCGCGAGCGACGAGGGCATGTACGGCTTTCTCACCGGGATCTCGGCCAACATCCTCTTCATCTACGTGCTCTTCGCCTCGGTGATGATGAAGGCGGGCGTGGGCGAGTTCGTCATCGACCTGGCGGTGCGCCTGGCGGGCTGGGCGCGCGGGGGGCCCGCGAAGATCGCCGTGATCGGCTCGGCGCTCTTCGGCACCATCTCCGGCTCCACGGTGGCCAACGTCTACGCCACCGGCTCCTTCACGATCCCGCTCATGAAGCGCGGCGGCTACTCGGCCAAGTCCGCGGCGGCCATCGAGGCCATCGCGGGCACCGGGGGGCAGATCATGCCCCCGGTGATGGGCGCCGGTGTCTTCATAATGGCGGAGGTGACCGGCATCTCATACTTCGAGATCATCAAGGCCGCCGCCATCCCGGCCATCCTCTACTATGTCGGGCTCTTCGCCATGGTCCACTTCCTCGCGCTCCGCTTCGGGCTGCGCCCGGTGCCGCGTTCCGAGCTGCCGTCCTGGCGGCCGGTGCTCCGGCGCGCCTACTTCATGGTCCCCTTCGGGCTCATCGTGTACCTGCTGGCCCAGGGGTACTCGCCCACGGGCGCCGCCTTCTACACCATCGCCGCCACCTTCGTGCTGTCGTTCCTGGACCGCCGGACCTGGATGACGCCGAAGAAGTGCTGGGAGGCGCTGGTGGAGGCCGCCTTCAGCGCCGGCACCATCGCCGTGGCCCTGGCGGGCTCGGGGATGATCGTGGGCGTTCTCACACGGACGGGGGCTGCGCTGGCCTTCGGCGGCGTGGTGGTGCAGGCCGCGCAGGGCATCCTCGTCATCGCGATGATCCTGGTCTTCGTCGTGGTCTCCATCCTCGGCACGGGGATCCCGACGACGGCCGCCTACGTCATCGCGGTGACGGTGGGCGCCGGCGCCATGGGCAACCTGGGCGTGGGGCTCCTGGCGGCGCACCTCTTCGTCTTCTACTACGCGGTGCTCTCCGATCTCACGCCGCCGGATGCCGTGACCGCCTTCGCTGCGGCGAACATCGCAGGCTCGGACATGTTCGGCACCGGCGTCGAGGCCTTCCGCCTGGGCGTCGCCGGGTTCCTGGTCCCCTTTGCCTTCGTCTACCACCCGGAGCTCTTGCTCGCGGGGGAGTGGGCGCAGGTGCTGCTCATGTCGGGCTTCGCCGGGATCTCGGCGATCGCCGTGGCGTCGGTGGTGGTCGGACATGCCTGGGGGCCGATGTCCGGCTGGCTCAGGGGGCTTTGCGCGGTTGCGGCGGCGCTCCTGGTGCTGCGGACGCTGGCGCTGCAGCTGGCGGGGCTCGCGCTCTACGGGGCCATCGTCGGCTACGCGGCCTGGCGCCGGGACACCCCGGCGCCCGTCATCGTCCGCTGAGACGCGCGATCAGAGCCGCATCCGCGGCCGGGAAGTCGTAGCGGCAGAGATCCGCGCGCGCGACCCAGGCCATCTCCTGGCCCTCGAGGGCCCGGGGTTCGCCCTGCATCGTGCAGCGGAAGAAGACGAGCCGCACGCGTTTGTCAGGGTAGGCCCAGTCGATCGTGTCCAGCCTGTCCAGGACCGTGACCTCGGCGCCCAGCTCCTCCCGGGCTTCCCGTCGCAGCGCATCTTCCAGGCTCTCGCCCACGTGTGGTTTGCCGCCGGGGAACTCCCAGAGCCCCGCCAGGTGCGAGCCCTCGGGGCGCCGCGTGATGAGGAGCCTGTCGGCGCGCTCGATCACCGCCGCCACGACCGGGGTGAGGTCTTGCATTACGACACGATGTTGGATTGCAAGACCTGACCCCTACGACCTACGAGGCGGTCCAGCCTCCGTCCACGGCGAGGATGGCACCGGTGACGTACCGCGAGGCATCCGAGGCGAGGTAGAGGCAGGCCGCAGCGATGTCGCCCACGTGGCCGGCCCGCCCGATGGGAATGCGGTGCTTGAGGAGATGGCGGCGGAACTCCGGAACGCCCTGGCCGATGGGGGTGTCGATGGTGCCCGGGGCCACGACGTTGACGCGGATCTCGTCCTGCACCAGCTCCACTGCGGCGGCGCGTGCGAAGAGGTGGAGACCGCCCTTGGAGGCCACGTAGGGGGAGAAGTCCGGCGCCGCCACGGTCCCCAGCGCCGAGCCGAGGTGGACGATGCTGCCCCCCCTGCGGCGCCGCATCGCGGGGACGACGGCCTTGGTGAGGACGAAGGCGCCGACCAGGTTGATCCTCAGCACCTCGGCGAAGTCGGCGGCGCTGATCTCGACGAGCGGGGCGCGCAGGCGCACGGCGGCGCAGTTGACGAGGATGTCCGCGGCATGGTACTCGCGCTCGGCCGCCGCGACCAGCCGTCGGGCATCCTCCTCGCTCGCCGCGTCTCCCGCCACGGCCGTGGCGGCGCCGCCGGCCGCGACGATGGCCTCGACCGTCTGCGCGAGGGGCTCGGGCCTGCGCCCGAAGACCACGACCCTCGCGCCCTCCGCCGCGAAGTGCTCCGCCGTCGCCCGCCCGACGCCCGTGCCGCCACCCGCCACCAGCGCCACCTTCCCCTCAAGGGATCCCATGGCCTCTCCCCTTGGGCACGCCGTCCTGCGGGTAGCTCGCGCAGAAGCCTCTCATCGTACAGCGCGGGCACCGCGGCGCGCGCGGCGTGCACCAGGTGGCCCCGAAGTCCATCAGGGCCTGGTTCCAGTCATACGCCCGCCCCGGGGGCAGGAGCGCCTCGGCGAGGTGCCACAGAGCGCGATCGCCCCGCAGCCGGCGCAGGCGCCGGGGGCCGAGGAAGATCCGGCCGAGGACTCGCCGTACATTGGTGTCCACGACCGCGGCGTCCCGGCCGAAGGCGAAGGAGAGGATGGCGCCCGCGGTGTAGCGGCCAATGCCGCGCATGGCGCGTAGCGCGACGCCGTCGTCGGGGAGGCGGCCGCCGTAGCGGGCCACGGACTCGCGCGCGATCCCCTGGAGATGGACTGGCCGGACATTGTAGCCGAGCGGGTACCAGGTCCGCCTCACGGCGGCGGGACGCGCCCGGGCCAGCCGCGTGAGCGTCGGATAGCGCCGGAGGAACTCGCGGTACTTCGGGACCACGCGCTCGACCTGGGTCTGCTGGAGCATGATCTCGGAGACCAGGATGTGATAGGGATCGTCGGTCCGGCGCCAGGGAAGGTCCCGGCGATGCCGGCGGTACCAGTCGAGCAGCCGGCGCTGGAAGCGGCGGCGGACGTCCGGATCCGGCCGGGGTGGCGTGCGCACGCCGCCTAGTGTGACCGAGTCGTGCGGGCCCTGCAAGTTGACATCCCCCGGAGGCGCGTCAAGAATGAGGGCGTGCCGACCACGCTGCCGCTCGCCGAGACCCATGCGCGCCACGGCGCCGTCATGCGGGAGAGCTGCGGCTGGCTCCTGCCGGCCCATTACGGCGATCCGGCGCTCGAGTACCGCGCCGTGCGCGAGGGCGCCGGGCTCGCCGACCGCTCGCCGGTGGGCAAGGCCGTCGTCACGGGGCGCGACCGGGCGGCCTTCCTGCACGGGATGCTCAGCAACGACATCAAGGGGCTGAAGCCAGGGCAGGGGTGTCCGGCGGCCCTCCTCGACGCCCACGGCAAGGTCATGTCACTCCTCTCCGTCTACGCCCTCGAGGACCGGTTGCTGCTGGAACTGCCGCCGGGGAGCACGGAGAAGACGCTCCAGGTCATCGACCACTTCCTGATCTCGGAGAAGGCCTCCCTCGAGCCGGCGGACGAGGCCTTCAGCGTGCTCTCGCTCCAGGGCCCGGGGGCGGGAGCGTTGCTCGAGCGGCTGGCAGGCGGCGCCCTCACCCTCGCCCCATACGCTCATGCCGAGGTGACGCTCGGCGAGACGGCCGCGCGCATCATTCACAGGGCCGAGGGGGCCCCCGCCGGCTTCCAGTGCTGGACGGCGGCCGCGGCCGGCGCCGCGCTCTGGGAGACGCTCGTCGCGGCCGGCGCCCGGCCCGTGGGGGTGGAGGCCTGGGAAGTACTCCGGGTGGAGGCGGGCATCCCGCTCTACGGGCATGACGTGGACGAGACCGTGATCCTGCCCGAGACGCGCCTCGAGCACCTCGTGTCCTACACCAAGGGTTGTTACATCGGCCAGGAGGTGGTCGCCCGGGTGAAGTATCGGGGCCATGTCAACCGCGCGCTCGCGGGGCTCATCCTCGAGGGTGAGCGCGTGCCGGCG
>JACOVB010000260.1 GCA_016177555.1 Candidatus Rokuibacteriota bacterium | reverse complement strand
TTCGGGAACGTCGCCTTGAGCTGGATGGTGCCGGTCGTCGGGTCGACCGTGTTGTTGACGAACGTCAACGTGCCGGCCGCGGTCCGCCGCCCTCCGTCGATCCGCGCCTCGACCGTCAGCGTGCCCCGGGCCCGGTAGCTGTTGATCGCGGTGAGCTGCTGCTCCGGGACCGAGAACGAGACGTAGATGGGCTGCACCTGGACGACGACCACGAGCGGCGCGTCCTCGCCGGACTTGACCACGTTGCCCACCTGGGCCAGCAGGTTGCCGGTTCGGCCGTCCATGGGGGCGCGGATCGCGGTGTACGCGAGCTGCAGCCGGGCCGACTCGACCATCGCCTCGTTGCCCTTGATGGCCGCTTGCGCGTTCTCGACCGCCGCCTCCGCCGCGCGCGCGGAGGCCCGTGCGTTCTCCACCGCCGCCCGGCTGGCCTGCACGACCGCCTGCAGGGCGGCGAAGTTCGTGCGCACCTGGTCGTACTGCTCGCGCGCGATGAACTCCTTCTTCACGAGGTCGCGATAGCGCTCCTCCTGGACGCGCGCGTTCTCCATCTGCGCGAGATCGCGCTCGAGGTTCGCCAGCGCCTGCGTCACCTCGGCCCCTCGCTGCCTGAGCGCCGCCTCCGCCTGCTGGCGCTGCGCGACGTCCTTGGCCACGTTGGCTTCGTTCTGTCGCAGAGAGGCCTCGAAGGGCCGGGGATCGAGCGTGAAGAGGAGATCGCCGCGCTTGACCTCGCGGCCCTCGGTGAAGTGCACCTTCGTGATCTGCCCGGCGATCTGGGACTTGACCCCCACCGTGGTGTACGCCTGCACGTTGCCCACCGTGACCACCTGCAGCGGGACCATCTTCCGCTCCACGGTCGCCACGCCGACGGGAACGGCCGCCGGCGCCGCCGCCGGCGGAGCGCCGCCGGCCCGATCCGAGCATCCTGCCGAGGCGAGCGCCGCCGCGGAGACGAGAACGAGGCCGCCGATGAGGCGCCGCATCAGCCGGCGGCCTCGGTCGCCGCCTCCACGAGCGCCTCGAGCCCCCTGAGCACCCGGTGCCGGTCGTCCGCGGACATCCGCGTCAGCACCTCTTCCAGGCCGCGCGTCTGCATGGTGTGCAGCTCCCGCACGAGCGCCTTGCCCTGGGCCGTCGACTCGAGCGCGTGCACCCGGCGATCCGCCGGGTCGGCGCCCCGGACGACGAACTCCTTCTGCTCCAGCCGGTCGATGATGTGCGTCACGGCGGGCAACGTGACTCCGAAGGCCTTGGCGACGTCGCCCATGTGACACCCCGGGTGGTCGCTCACGTAGAACAGGACCTGGGACTGCGCATAGGTGAGGTCGAGCGGCGACGCCCGCTGCCAGAGGAGCTGCCGGAACGTGGTGGTGCCCAGCGCGTTCAGGAGGTCGAGGAGACGCTGCGCCTCGCGGGCACGGGTGCGGGGGTCGGCGGCGGACATCGAGCCTTAATAGTCGACCCCCTAAACACTTTAGTCAATAAGGTTCTTCAGCGTGCCGCGGCGGCGTCCTTTGCAGCCGCCACGCCGGAGCCGTGGCCCGCGGGTGCGCGCCTCCCTCGACGCGGCCGGCCCCGACGACGGGGGCCCGGCTCGCCGCACGCTCGGTCTTGTCAAAGGGAGGGTGATCGGCAACATTGAGGGGGAGGCAGGGGCCGAAGCTCGGCCGAACTGGGCCACAGGGAGACGAGGATGATCGACTGGCGCGAGTATCTGACGAGCGATCCGAGGGGCTGCCAGGGGCAGTTCTGCGCCAAGGGGACGCGGGTGCTCGTCACCAACATCCTCGACAGTCTGGCCGAGGGTGCGACCCGCGAGGAGATTCTCCGAAGCTACCCCTCGCTGGCCCCGGTGCACATCGACGCCGCCATCGCCTACGCCGCTGAGCTGGCGCGAGAGGAGAGTCTCCTCCCGCTCCGTCCCGCGTGAAGTTCAAGCTGGACGAGAACCTCCCGGCCGAGCTCCTCGACGACCTCCGAGCAGCTGGACACGAGGCTGAGAGCGTCCCCGGGGAGCGAGGCCAGGGTTCTCCTGACCATGGACAAGGGCATCGGCGATGTCCGCGCCTACCCGCCCCACCTGCACGCCGGCATTGTTCTCCTCCGGCCGCCAAGTTCGGGACGCGGGACCGCACTGACCTTCATTCGACGGCACCTTCCGCTGATCCTCGAGCGCTGTCAGTCCGGGCGTCTTCTCGTGGTCACGGAGCGCGGCGTCCGGATCCGAAGAAGCGCCTTCTCGATGCGGCCAGGGCGCAAGGGAGCATACAACCGGCCACAGAGCCACCCAACGCTCCTAAGTCATCGAAGGATAAGCCGCGCCGCTCGGCAAGACGCGAGGAGTACGGGCTGCTGCGCCTGACCAGGGGACGCGGCGCGGGGAAGCGCGCCACCACAGTGCCCGAGGCCCTCTTTGGCGAGATCACGCTCAAGATCGCGATCTGATCCGAAGCGCGTCGGCCCGCATTCTGACTCTCCACCCGCCCTGTCCGCTTCGCTGATCCCCTCGCGTCGAACCTTCAGCTTCACGTAGCGATCGGGGCCCCCTGTCCGCGAGATGCCTGCCCGCCGACATGCTTGAGGTTGACGTTCACCGCCACCCGCTCACGAGGGAGTGTCATCGGACCGCTCATCGAGGACATGCTCGGCGACCTCTGGCGGGCCACGCCGGGCGCCGGCGGCTGGCTCGCCGCCCAGGCCGGGCCCGCCCGCCCCGGCAAGCGGCGCAGGTGCTGACCCGTTCCCCGGCTCGCCGCGCTTCGGCCGCCACCCCTCGCCGTCAACCGGGATGCTGCACGAAGGTCTGCAAGGGCTCGAAGTCGAAGCGCGCGTACCGGCGCAGCAGGGCGAAGTCGCGCACGTTCTGCGTCACCACCATCGCGCCGATCTGGCGCGCCGACAGCGCGATGAGCGCATCGTTCCAGAGGGCGGAGAGCCGATCCCGAAGCTGGGGCTGGCGGCGCCACGCCTCCGCGAGGAGGTCGCCCACCCGATCCCAGGCCCGGGCGTCAGGGGTCACCACGCGGCCCAGCCGCAGGAATGGCTCGGCCAGCGCTCGAACGGCCTCGCGCCCGACCTCGTCGAGGGCGCCGGCGTGCAGCTCTGCAGACACGACGGCGGCGAGGTAGGTGCGCGGCACCAGCCGTCTGAGCTGCTCGGAGGCGTGGCCGCCTGCCCCCTCCCGCAGCGCGGCCACGTAGATGTTGGTGTCGAAGACCAACCATCTACCCGCGGGCATCGACATCCTCGATGTGTCCGCGCCCTTTCTCGAGAAAGCGCGCCAGGGCCGTCGCGAGCGCGGCCTCGTCAGCCACGAGGTCCAATGCCCGATGAATCGTCTCGGTCTCGGTGCGGGTCCCGAGGATCCGTCTCGTGCGCTCCAGCTTCGCCGTGTCGATGCGGTAGTTCTTGCGTTTTCTGCCCACCCGGGTCTGCGCGCCGGCCTTCGTGGCCATTCCGCCTCCTCCTGCCGAACGGTCCGTGTACAGACGAATAATAGCACGGGTCTGTACACTGGGGACTGGCGCATCGACAGCGACGTGAACGCCACTCGCGCGGCACCGGCGGCGGCCGGACCCACGCGCGGGGCTACGGATCACTCCGTAACCCCGCGAGAAGAAATGGTGGAGCTGAGGGGGCTCGAACCCCTGACCCCAAGACTGCCAGCCTTGTGCTCTCCCAACTGAGCTACAGCCCCACGTGACGGACAGGATACCGTCCGGCACGCGAGACTGTCAAGGACGGCCGGGACTTAGCGCGCCCTCGGCGCCCCAGCGGCTCGGGCGTTCCGGCTCCTGCCTCTTGCCCGGACAGACGCAGCACGCGACCCGGCTGCTCACACCGCGCTTGCTGATATCGGCGGGCCCTCGCTACACTGAGGGCGCTTCCCACGGGCCGGGATGGCGGAACTGGCAGACGCGAAGGTCTCAAAAACCTTTGGGCGGCAACGCCCGTGGGGGTTCGATTCCCCCTCCCGGCACCACTCGTCTCCGGAGGGACGCCCCCCGGTCAGCGCAGGCGGGTGCCCTTCAGCAGCGGCCAGCCCCCCGCGAGGAGAAAGACGCCGGCCAGCACGAGCAGGATGCCCAGGAAGCGGTCCAGGTCCGTGTTGACGCGGTCGAAGAACCTCGGGAGGCGATCGGCGAGGGCGGCAGAGGCGAAGAAGACGATGACGCTCGCTCCGGCGTACATGACGGACGGGAGGCCCGGATTGGGCGCCAGCGACACCGCGCGGATGAGGAACGCGTTGGCGGCGGCGCCGAAGCTCAGCCCGACCAGCACGATGCCCAGCGCGGCGCCGGGCCCCCCGGGGTGGAGGTCGGCCGCGCGCCCGGCCAGCCAGAGCCACAGCGCCACGCCGGCGGCGACGCTGGCGAAGTACCAGGTCGTGAACGCCTCCGGCTTGACCTGGTAGTGCCTGGCAAAGAAGACGATCGAGAGGAGCACCGGCGCCACCGACACGGTCGCGACGGCGGAGAACCAGAGCCACGCAGAGCCGGCCGTTCCCATGCTGTCAGTCTCCCTTGCCCCAGATCTCCACGGCCCCCGGCTCGGCCCCGGGCGACACGATCAGCACGTACTCCCTGATCGCCGCGAGGTGACGGTGCACGGCCTCCTCCGGGATCCCGCTGGGCGCATAGGTGACGAACATCACGCCGCTGCTGTCGGGCGTGATCCGCGTGCGGCCATCGGGTCCGTAGATGACGGAGGAAATGACGGCCTGTGAGTCGGACATGTACATGTCGTTCCGCTTGAGGGTCTGCGGCTGGTTGTCGATCCGCGTGTAGGTCTCCTCCCCGCTGGCCACGGCGATGGTGAGCGGGGGGCGGATCGCGTCGAGGTCGTGGCCGGCGGTCAGGAGCTGGCTCTCCACCTCGGCCATGAACATCGCCTGGACCAGGGCCGTCGGGCGCGCCAGCGGCCTGCCCTTCAGCGCCACGGACTCGAGCTGCGGCAGCACGTGGTAGGACTTGCCGAACGCGCGGTAGAAGGCGCTGTAGGCCCTGATCGTCGGGAGCTGGCTCAGCTCGGCGCGGGACCAGCCCGCGAAGCGCGCGCGCAGCGCGGCTTCGAGGGCGTCCCGGCGCGAGTCCAGGAGATCGTGGTGGGCGGGGTTGTGCACCTGTCGGAGGGTGAGCACACCGACGCGGGCGTCCGGGTGAACGCGGTGCCACGAGTCGGCGACGAGGACGTTCATGGGCGCTCCTGCCGCCGGCCTGGCGGGGCGGGGGGTCCGGCGGCGAGGGGCGGTGTCGCGCGGGTCACGGCTGCGCGGGGTCCTGGCCGCCCGTCGTCATGACCCGGCCCTCCCGGGTGGCACCGAGGCGGAGCATGCCCCATGGTACAACTCCCCGCGGGCGCGCAGGGCGGAGAGATCCGGCCCCGGCCGGCCGGGCCCTGGGCGCCCCGCCGGGGCGGTTGACGGCGCATCCCGGGGTGATATAGATGATGCTGCGAGACACGGCCGTCCGCCGTCGGGGGATCCGACGCGCCGAGCGGCGCCATCGAGTTCAGCGGTCCTGTGGGAGGCCTTCCGAGGCATGAGCGAGTTCGTCTGGACCCCGACACCCGAGCTGATCGCGCAGAGCACCCTCACCGCCTTTCTCCGGCACACCGGCTGCGCCGACTACGACGCACTCGTGCGTCGCGCCGACAGCGAGCCGGCCTGGTTCTGGGGCGAGGTGATCCGCTTCTTCGACCTGCGTTTCTACCGGCCCTACGAGCAGGTCCTGGACCTGTCTCGGGG
>JACOVB010000021.1 GCA_016177555.1 Candidatus Rokuibacteriota bacterium | reverse complement strand
TTCGTCGACGAGATCCCGGCGAACCCGACGGGCAAGGTGGACCGCGGGCGGCTCAGGGACAAGCTGCTGGAGATGCTGAGGGAGCCGCTGGAGTAGCGTGGAGGCCGCGGTGGCGGCGGCCCCCGCCCCGTCCTGATGCCGCGAGCCCCGGCTCCGGGGACGGGCGAGCCGCCTCCCGGCAGCGCGGTTCCCGGATCAGGCGGGCTTCCAGACGGGGAACTGGTGGCCGTCGGGCAGCGAGTCCCAGGCGACGGTGACCGGCATGTCGCAGCGCACGGCATCCGGCGGGCAGCCGACCACGCGGCTCAGCATCACCGGCCCTTCCTCTTCGGCCGCGCCCACCACGGCCACGCGCCTCATCGGGGCAGCCTGACCTCCGCGGTGGCCTCCGCGGCGACCCGGTCGCCGACCGTGATGCGCTGGACCAGGGCGACCACGTCGTGGTCGGCGGCGGGATGGATCCCGGTCACCTCGCCGTCGCAGCGCACGGTCTCCCCCGCGAAGACCATCCCCTTCATCCGGAAGCCGAGCCTGCGGATGAACGCCCGGGGACCGAGCCAGTCCATGAGCGCCTCGGCGAGGAGCGCGCCGAACATCTGCCCGTCCACGACCGGCCCCGGTAGCCTGAGCGCGCGGGCGTACCCGGGATCGTAGTGGAGGCGATGCCAGTCCCAGGTGGCGCCCCCGTAGGCCGCCAGGGAGACGGCCGTGAGGGCCCGGTCGAGCGGGGGGACGCGCTGACCGACCGACAGGGCAGCGGCCGTGAGGGCTCGCGGCGGTGTCACGTCGGGTCGAGCGGCTGGAGCACGATGGTCTCGCGGTTGACCGCGAGCCGCTCCCCATGCTGATCGACGCAGGTCGCGACGGACGTCACGAAGAGCTGGGTGCCTCCGCGGGAGGACGGGCGCTCCACGATCTCCGCCAGGCGCCAGGTGACGCTCACGCGGTCCGTCGGCAGCACCGGCCGGAAGAACTCGTACTCGTTGCCGGCCCGGATCAGGCGGCAGCCGGTGACCGGCAGGAGCCACTCGTGGCCGATGTAGCCGTCCTCGCCGGGCGGCCGGTGGGCGTACTGGCACGTCTCCACGACGAGCGTGGGCGGCGCGATCACCGACGGATGGCCGGCCGCCTGCGCGTACGCGTCGTCCGTGTAGAGGGGGTTGTCGTCCCCGACGGCGAGCGCGAAGTAGCGGATCGACGCGCGCCCCAGCTCCTCGCGGGCGGGGTACGTGACCTCGCGTCCGATCCAGGACTTGAGCTCGTCAGTCAGGAGGGGCACGGGCGCGCGCTCACCCGAGGATGGCGAAGGGATCGATCTCGATCTGCATCTCCGGCCGCAGGAGGGCCTCGCAGACCACGCCCGTCGAGGCGGGATAGGGCTCCCGCAGGAGGCGGGTCCGCACCTCGGCGACGCCGCGGTACTGCGGGAGCGCGCCCGGGATGACGTACTCGATGGTCTTGATCAGGCTCTCGGGCCCGCCGCCCGCCGCGCGCACCACCTTGAGGACGTTCTCGTAGGTGTACGCGGCCTGGCCGACCACGTCGCCGTCGTGGAGGACGCGCTCGGTCTCGGGGTCGAGGGCGCCCTGGCCGGACATGAAGAGCAGGTTGCCCGCCCGCACCGCCGGGCTGTAGGTCAGCTTGTCGTAGCGCGCCCAGCTCGGGTTCACCGCAACCGGCACGTCACGCGACGCGGTGAAGTCCACCTGCAGCATGGCCTCGGGGTGGGCCAGGCGCGGCATGATGATGCCCACGGCCCCCGGGTAGACGGGGCCGAGGGACTCCTTCCGGACGCGGCCGGTCCCCTTGTAGCCGGCGAGCGCCGGGGGCGTCAGGTAGTCCACGGTCTTCACCACGCGGTCGAAGCCGAGACCCACCGCCCGGAGCACCCGGCCGGCGCGCTCGTAGATCGCGCGCGTCTGCGCGACGACATCGCCGGCGCCGACCACGCGGCCCGAGTCGTCCACGGGGAGGATCGACGAGAGATAGACGACGCCCGCGGAGTCCCGCGCCGCCGGGATGCCCGGCCCCGCGGCGGCGGGCTCGGCGGCGGGCCCGGCGGTGACCTCGATCTCGATGAGCGCTTCCTCGCGGAGCAGGCGCTTCACCACCACCGTGTTGACGGCGGGACGGGTCCGGCCGAGCACCTCGTCCCGCGCCGCCGCGGCCTCGGCGTAGCGCTCGATGCCGCCGGCGGTCACGTACTCGACGATGCGCACGACGTCGGCCAGCGTCTGCCCCGCCGCCTCGAGGATCGCGCTGATCTTCGCGTAGGCCGTGCGGACCTGGTTGGCCATGGCGCCCTTCACGCAGATGCGGCCGGCCGCCGGGTCGTACTCCGACGCGGTGTGACCCGAGAGGAACGTGCGCCCGCCGAGCTGCACGCCGAGCGAGAACGAGTAACGGTCGTAGCTGTACCACGGGAACCGGGTCGGCTTGACTGCCATGGCGCTCACGGGGCGGCCTCCGGGCGGATCGGTTGGACAGCGGCCCCAGACTAGCGGCGGCCCCCACCCTATGTCAAGGCGCGGGGGGGTCCCTCCGCGGCGCGCCGCGGCGCTTCCGTCGCCGGGGACGCTGCGCTAGACTCTCGCCAGGCGTCGGGCGGAATCTTCAGCCACCAGGAGGGTGCTCGGGCCGATGAGCAAGCCGAAATACGTCGACGCGTGTCGGGCGTTCCGCTGGCAGGACCACCTCGAGGCGCTGGAGTGGAGCCCGGGCGGAGGAGTGAACCTGGGCCGCACCATCCTGGACCGCCACGCCCGCTCGGGGCGGCCCGCGATCCACTGGCACGGGAAGACGGGCGAGCGGCGGACCTGCACCTTCGAGGATCTGAGTCGGCTGAGCAGCCGGTTCGCCAACTGGCTGCGCGGCGAGGGTGTGGGCCAGGGAGACCGCGTGGCGGGCTTCCTGCCGCGGATCCCCGAGACCATCGCGGTCATGGTCGGGACGTGGAAGGTCGGGGGCGTCTACGTCCCGATCTTCACGGGCTTCGGCCCTGATGCCATCGGATTCCGCGTCGGCCACAGCCGGGCGAAGGTCCTCTGCACGCACCGGGAGTACCGGGAGCGCGTGCCCACCCCGCTGCCCGGTGGCGCGACCATCGTCACGGTGGCAGACGGGGGGCTCGCTGCCGGAGACGTGAGCTTCCGGTCGGCGGTCGAGGGGCAGCCGGAAGCCTGCGAGCTCGTCCCGTGCCGCCGCGATGACCCCGCCGTGCTCCTCTACACGTCGGGCTCCACGGGGCCCCCGAAGGGGGTCAAGATCGCCACCAACTTCGTGGCGGCGATCCACCCGTACATGCGGTACGGGGTGGACCTCCGGCCCGATGATGTCTTCTGGCCCACCGGCGACCCCGGCTGGGGGTACGGCCTCGTCTGCTACATGGTGGCGCTGGCCATGGGGGTGACCGTCACGTCCCATGAGGCCCCGCCGGCGGCCGAGTACTGCCTCGAGCGCCTCCGGGGCGACGGGGTCACGAACCTCGCGACCACGCCCACGCTGCTCCGCAGCATCATGGCGCTCGGGCCCGAGGGCCTGCGGCGTCATCCCGTCCGCCTCCGGTGCGCGAGCAGCTGCGGCGAGCCCCTGAATCCCGAGGTCGTGACGTTCTTCCGGCAGCACTGGGGCGTCACGGTGATGGATCACTACGGGTCGTCCGAGTCCGGGCTCCCTATCGGCAACTTCAACGCCCTGGACATGGCGGTGAAACCGGGCTCGATGGGGCTCCCGCTGCCGGGCTGCACCATGGCGGTCGTCGACGACGACGGCCGTGAGGTCGGGGCGGACGTGGTCGGGCACATCGGCATGCGACCCGACCCCGAGGGCTACTACTCGCTCGGCTACTGGCGGGACGAGGAGCTGACACGGGAGCTCTACCGCGGCGGGTGGATGACGATCGGCGACCTGGCCCGCCGCGACGCGGACGGGTACTTCTGGTTCGAGGGCCGGGCGGACGACGTCATCAAGAGCGCGGGCTACCGGATCGGACCCTTCGAGGTGGAGAGCGCCATCCTGCACCACCCGGCCGTGGCCGAGGCCGCCGTGGTGGGGAAGCCGGACCCGCTGCGGGGCCAGATCGTGAAGGCCTTCGTCGTCCTCAAGCCGGCGGTGGCGCCCTCCTCCGGGATCGAGACCGAGATCGTCGAGGCGGTCAAGGCGCGGCTGGGCCGGCACCAGTACCCGCGCGAGATCGAGTTCGTCGACCAGTTGCCGAAGACGGAGACAGGCAAGATCCAGCGCTTCCTGCTGAGGACGCGGTAGGCGGGGCGGCGGTGTAGGGCGAGGGCACGGAGATGAGCAGTCGCGAAGCGGCGTTCGTGGCGAGCCTCGACGGGCGGGTGCGGGAGATCGTCGACACCTGCACCCGGTGCGGCCGGTGCGTCGAGGTCTGTCCCACCGCCGATGCGGCCGGTCTGGACCGTCACGATCCGCGGGCCGTCGTCGGCGAGGTCCTCGACATCCTGCGCGACGCCGGCGATTCGGCGAGCCG
>JACOVB010000278.1 GCA_016177555.1 Candidatus Rokuibacteriota bacterium | reverse complement strand
GCATCGGGCTGAGCGGCGGGCATTACACCCAGGACATGGAGTGTGCGACCGCCGGGCTCCAGGCCATCGGCGCGCCCGTCGCGTGAGCGGCGCCGGCCGGCGGTCGCCCGGGGCTCTCTCCCCGGCGGCCGCCGGCTCCGGTGCCCGCAGCCTCTGTCCCGCCGACAGGTGCAAGACAGGACCCGCGATACCGACAGGGCTCACGCTCTTCGACAAGATCTGGAACCGTCACGTCGTGACGCTGGGGCCGGGAGGGCGCACGCTCCTCTCCATCGCAACATGTCGATCGAGGCGGGGGCGCGCGCGTGGGGATGATCGCGCCCTGTGGAGCCAGGAGCGCGCGAGTTTCCAGGGCCGGTTCGTCGCGTTCCAGGACGTGTGCTGCGGGCCGCTCCCACCCGAGCGCCGCATCCCCCTCATCGTCGGCGGCGATACCAGGGCTGCCGCGCGCAGAGCGGGCCGGCTCGGCGACGGCTACTTCCCCGCGCGTCCCGCGCCCGCCGAACTCCTGGACGAGATGCGCCGAGCCGCCGAAGAGGCGGGCCGGAACCCGGCCGACATCCAGCTGACGGTGGCCGCCCCACCCGAGCCCGCCGAGATCGAGAAGCAGGCCAGGCAGAGCGTGGCCCGCGTGGCCGTGCCCGTCAGCTCGGCGGCCGGGCTGCCGGCCCAGGTGCGGACGCCGGACGACGTGCTGCGTTACGGCAAGGAGATGATCGCGAGGTTCCGCTGAACATCCCGCCTGAGGCTCGGCTCGCGTCCTGATTCGCGGTCACTTCTTCAGCTTGAGCAGCCCCTCGACGCCCAGGTCGAAGCCGAAGCTCGTGACGAGCAGCGTCCCCACCTCCGAGAGCTGGGCGCCGAACGTGTCGGCGTTGAGTGTCCAGTACACGGCGATGTAGAGCCCGGCGAGAACGGCGCTCTGGAGCCCTCTGGCCTGATGGACCGTGAGCGCTTCCTGCGGCGCCGGCACCGCGAGGGCGCCGGGCGCGGCCGATCCCACGATGTCCGCGGCCGCCACTGGAGCAGCGGCGGCGAGCGGCACCCACGGGCCGCTCAGGATCGCGGGCTGGGGTTGCCCGCCAAGCAGGGCGCCGGGGATCACCGGGACAACCGCCTGGGCGAGCTGGAGGAATTCGCGCTTCTGGTAGAGCGGCAGCAGGTTCGGCCGGGCGGCCGCTGGCGCCTGCTCGAGCAGGCCTTGGCGCCAATGCGTGTCCAGGTCCTGGAGGCGCGCGGTGAGCACCGCCTCCAGCGCCGCAGGGTTATCGGCCGCGCCCTCCAGCTCCGTCCGGAACGCGACCACCGCTGCGGCCAGCACCGGGTAGGCCGCCGTCAGTTGCCCTCGCACGGGTCGGAGCGCCTGATCGATCAGCGCCCACTCGGCCTCGAGCCGCGCGGCCAGTTCCGCGAGGCGGTTGCGGGCGTCTCGGTACTCCCCGTGAAACGCGAGGAAGAGCGCCCGGCGCTCGTTCGTCGTCGCCACCGGCGTCTCCGCCTTGATGACGTCGAGGGCAGGCGCCGATCGATTGCGGTCGTCGAACTGCGTGACGACGACGCCGGGCAGGCCGAGCGACGCTGCTCGAAGCCGGGACAGCAGGCGACCCGTCGTATCCTGCCAGTCCAGGGCGGCCGTCTGGACAGCCGCGGCCAGAACGCCGACGGCGCCCAGCTCCTGCTGCGCAGTGGCGACATCGTTGCGGTCGAGGGCGGCGCGGGCGCGTTGCGCGGCGTCGCGCGCGGCCCGCAGGGATCCGCCGGTCGCGAGCGGCAGCGGCAGCGGTGGCGCGGCGAGCGCGCGCAGCTCGTCCAGCGCGGCCAACGCAGCAGCCTGGCGCTGACCAAACGCGGTGACGGCGGCCCGCCACACCTGGTCGAGCTGTGTCATGGCCGTGGCGATCGCCTGGGGATCACTGCCGTTCCGCGCGGTCACGAGCTGCTCCCAGCGCGGCCGGACGGCCTGCTGAAAGGTGGCGTCGGGTCGCTCGGCCAGCATGGCGGCGACGGGGGACAACAGGCGCGCGGCGGCGTCGCGGGCCTCCCCGAGCTGGATCAGCTGCGCCAAGCGCTTGCGCACGAGCCATCCCAGCAGGAATCCAACCCCGATGATCACCGGGATGTAGGCGCTGCTCAGACGCGTCCGGACCTCGTAATCGAGCAGGACCGGGTTGGTCAGCTCGAGCGCGGAGAACCGCAGTTTGCCGGTGACGGTGCCCAGGGGGAAGCCGGTGTCCACGGCATACGGGATCTCGGCCTGGCGGTCCGTAGCGATGGCCACGGGCGCTGTTCCGGGCGTGATGCCCACGCTGACGGGCAGCCCTGCCGCGCTCGACGCCACCCGCGAAACCTCGAGCGCGGATATGCGGGTCGCACGGCTCTCCTCCCGCGCGACCAGCGCCTGCTTCACCTCGGCCGTCTCGCGCGGCCACTGCACGGTGCGGCCGACGACCAGCTTCTCGGGCAGTCCGAGCTTCGCCGCCGCCAGCACGATCTGCAGCTCGAGTCGCTCGCCGGGGAGCGACTTCGGCAGCGGAGCCAGCACGGCGCGATAGGTGCCCGGGCGGCGGACGGTATCCTTCAACTCGAGCCGCAGCGCCAGCGGGGTTCCGTCCGGGGCCGCCTCCCAGGCCACCGAGAGGGCGCCGGCCAAGTCCGAGTCGCGAAGGTTGCCGAGCGCCAGCTCGAGGACGCGG
>JACOVB010000277.1 GCA_016177555.1 Candidatus Rokuibacteriota bacterium | reverse complement strand
GCCCGTTGGGCGCGGCCAGCCGCTCCATCATCACGTTGGTGATGACGTTGGGATAGGTACCGAAGCCAAGGTTGTCGATGCGCGTGGCGTCATAGGGCTTCCAGCCGGTGGTCACCACCACCGCTCCGACCTGGAGCGTGAGAGTGCGCGGCTGCATGGTGAGGTCGATGGCGCCGTAGCCACAGGCCTCCACGCACTTGGCGCACTCGGTGAGCTTGCAGGCGGCCCCGTCGATGACGTACTTCATCGGGAAGGCCATCTCGTGGGGCAGGTAGATGGCCTTCGTGGTGCCCATGCCGTAGTTGAACGCGTTGGACCGGTCCACGGGGCAGACGCGAACGCAGTCCCCGCAGGCCGTGCATCGGTCGTTGACGTAGCGCGGGTGCAGAACGATGGTCGCCTCGAAGCATCCGGGGCGCCCCGAAAGCCGCTCCATCTCGGCCAGCGTGAAGAAGCGCAACCGGGGCTCCTTCCGGATCCGCTGGAAGTTGATCTCGAGCCCGCAGTACGGGGGGCAGAGCTTGGGGAAGTACTTGTTGAGCTGCGCCACCCGCCCGCCGAGGTAGGGGCTCTTCTCGACGATGTAGACCTCGTAGCCGGCCTCCGCCGCCTCCACGGCCGCCGTGATGCCGGCGATGCCCCCGCCGACCACCAGGATGCTCCGGTGGACCGACGGGATGGCCTCCGCCGCGCGCGCGGCGCCCTCCACGGTCGACTGCGTCATGGGCACGGGGCTACGAGATATTGGTGAGGAACGGCGTCTTCTCCAGCTGCCAGGCTCGGCTGGCAGCGTCCCATCGCGAGTTGACGAACACCCGCCAGTTCTGGTCGTCCAGCGACGGGAAGTCCGGGCGGTAGTAGTACCCGGGCCACCGCGTCTCCTGCCGGAAGAGCAGGTGCTGCATGTGCGCCTCGGCGCACCACACGCGATCCCAGATCTCCCAGCAGCGCATGAGCTCGTGGAGATCCCGGGCCGCGAGCTTGGACAGGTCCTCCTTGAGGTACTTCATCCGCGCGAGCCCCTGGGTGAGCATCCCCTCCGTGGTGATGTACTGCGAGCCCTGGCCCGCCGCGTACTCGTCCATGATCTTCTGGAGACGGTGCAGCGCCATCTTCGGGAAGATGTAGTTGGGGTTGATCTCCTCCGCCGTGGACGCCGTGCGCCCCTTCTCGTAGCTCGCGAAGGGCGCCCAGAGCTCGGCCGTGATGGCCTCCACCTGGTCCTGGTCGGGCGCCGGCGCGGCGCCGTTGTCCATGATGTAGGCCACGGCGGCCTTGCCCGCCAGCCGCCCCTCCGCGTAGGAGCCCGACGAGAACTTGTGGGCCGAGCCGCCCACGCCGTCGCCCGCGGCGAAGAGCCCCTTCACCGTCGTCATGCGGTTGTAGCCCCAGAAGTACTCCTTCGGCGCCACGTCCTCGGGCCCGCTCACCCAGGCGCCGGTCCCCGAGGCGTGGGAGCCCATCAGGTACGGCTCGGTGAGCACGATCTCCGAGGGGGTCTTGGCCGGGTCGATGTTGTCGGAGGCCCAGATCAGCGCCTGCGACATCGTCATGTCGAGGAAGTCCTCCCAGGCGTCCGACTCGATCTCGCGCATCTTCTTCGGGTCCTTGCCGACCTCTTCGTACATGCGCTGGAGCGCCGTGTCGGTCCTGAGGTAGAACGGCGCGCCGCCCGCCCTGAAGTCGGCCATCATCTGGTGGTTCCGGAGCGGCGTGGGGATGGGCTTGCCGAGGCCGTAGGGTTTCCAATCCTCCAGCAGGTGCGCCCACTTCTGCTCGATGTTCTCGCCCTTGGCGTTCTCCAGCACGGCCTTGAAGAGGAGGAACCACATGCCGACGGGGCCGTAGCCGTCCTTGAAGCGCGACACGACGAGCCGGTGCTCCATCTGGGTCATCTTGGCGCCGGCCTGGATCATGAGGCTGTAGGCCGAGCCCGTGTTCCACGGCGCGTACCAGATGCGGCCAAGCCCTTCCGCGTGGGCGTGCGGTCGGAAGACACCCGTGGCGCCGCCCGCCGCGACGATGACGGCGCGCGCCTTGAACACGTAGATCTTGTTGTCGCGCACGCTGAACCCGATGGCCCCCGCGATGCGTCCGGGGTCCTTGGGATCCAGCAGGAGCCGGGCCGCGAAGATCCGCTCGTACACGTTCTGCTCGCCGATGGCGGTCTTGGTCGCCTCGGCGACGATGGGCTTGTAGGACTCGCCGTGGATCATGATCTGCCAGCGGCCCTCGCGCTTGTAGGTGCCGTCGGGGTTCTTGAAGATCGGCAGCCCCCACTCCTCGAACATGTGCACCGAGGAGTCCACGTGGCGGGCGATGTCGTACACCAGGTCCTCGCGCGACAGCCCCATGAGGTCCTGGCGCACGTAGCGGACGAAGTCCTCGGGCTGGTTCTGGTTCCACCGCATGCCGAGGTAGAGGTTGATGGCCGACAGCCCCATGGCCACCGCCCCGCTGCGCTCCACCGCGGCCTTTTCCACCATCACCACGCGGAGGCCCTGGGACTTGGCCCAGTAGGCCGCTTCGAAGGCGGCGCCGCAGCCGGCCATGCCCCCGCCCAGGATCAATACGTCGGTCTCGACGACTTCCGTCTCTGGCTGAACCATCTCTCTGAGCCCTCGCTGGTCAGTTCTTGGGGGGAGTGGGGAGTGTGTCCACCATGAGCCACTTGCTCTCGGCGTACAGGTCCTGGTTCTTGATGGCACCGGCCGGGGGCGCCGGCGAGTCCTTGAACGGGTCTATGGAGCCCCACGCCGTGGTCCGGATCGGGAACTTGAACCGCTTGATCTGGCCGTCGCGGTACTTGGCGGTCCACATGATGGCATCCGTCCCGCGCAGGGGGACGAGCGAGCCGCCCAGCGGCACCACGTCGGCGTAGCCGCGCATGGTGATGGCGCCCTGCGGGCAGGCCTTCACGCACGAGAAGCACTCCCAGCAGGCGTCGGGCTCCTGGTTGAAGGCCATCCCGTGCTCCTTGCTGTAGGCCTTCCCCAGCTCCGGGTCGTACTTCATGAGGTCGTTGGGACAGATGTACATGCAGGCCGTGCGCGCCAGCCCGCGGCATCCGTCGCACTTGTCCGGGTTCACGAATGTCGGCATCACTCCTCCTCCTGGTTGGTTGGGGCGCTACTTCTCGCCCTTGGCGTACTTGTGGAGCTTGACCTCCACCTTGTCCTCGAGCGTGGCGTAGTAGTCCTTGAGGATGGCCAGCACCTCGGGCCGGCTGAAGTGCTCCGGCACCTCGCCGCCCTCGGACAGCGTCTTCCGCAGCATCGTGCCGCTCACCGCCAGCCGGTCCTCCTTGCCGTGCGGGCACGTCCGCCCCGTCGCCATGCCGTCGCACCTCCTGCAGTAGAAGGTCATGTCGATCTTGAGCGGCTTGAGCTCGAGCGAGCCCTTCGGGATCTCGTCGAAGATCTTCTGCGCGTCGAAGGGCCCGTAGTACTCGCCGACGCCCGCGTGGTCCCGGCCGACGAGGAGATGGCTGCAGCCGAAGTTCTGGCGGAAGACGGCGTGGAGCAGCGCCTCGCGGGGCCCGCCGTAGCGCATCTCCAGCGGCACGCCGGCCTGGATGCAGGTGTCCTTCACGAAGTAGTGCCGGACGAGCGTGTCCACGGCGCGGACGCGCACCTCGGCCGGGATGTCGCCGGGCTTCAGCTTGCCCAGGATCTGCTGGATGAGCACCCCGTCGCAGATCTCCACGGCGATCTTCGCCAGGTACTCGTGGGAGCGGTGCATGGGGTTCCGGAGCTGGAGCGCCGCCACCGTGCTCCACCCCTTCTCGGCGAACCGCTTCCGCGTCTCCTCGGGTCGCATGTAGAGCCCCGCGTACTGCGCGGGGTACCGCCCCTCGCTCAGCACGCGGACCTCGCCCGCCAGGTTCACCTCGCCCTGTCCCATGACGTTGGCGACACCCGGGTGGGCGGGATCGTCGGTCCGGAAGATCTGCTTGCACTCGTGGGCCCGGTCGATGGCGTACCGCTCGCGGACGGTCAGCGTGCCCATCAGCTCGCCGCTCTCCCCGTCCACGAGGGCGACGTCCTGGCCGTCCCGCACCCGCCCGGCCTCCTCGCGCGTCGTGGAGAGGGTGATGGGGACAGGCCAGAAGGTCCCGTCGGCCAGGCGGTACTCGTCGCAGACCCCCTGCCAGTCCGCCCGCCCCATGAAGCCCTCGAGCGGCGTGAAGGCGCCGATGCCCAGCATGATGAGGTCGGAGGTCTCGCGCGAGCTGATCGCCAGGCGCGGGAGGCCCCGGGCCCTGCGCGTCGCCTCCTCGCACTCCTGGCCGCCGAGCAGCAGCGGCTTCAGGCGCTTGTCCCTGCCGTGTGGGTTCACCAGGCTCATGCTCGCTCCCTCGTTCAGATCGCTCACCAGCGCGAACACCTCCGCCGCCGCCGCGCGCACCTGCACCGGCGCCGAGAGCGCCAGGCGATCGGTCATCGCTCGCACTCTTCCGGTGCCGGGCGGGTCGCGCGCGGGGCGACGGCTCTCGAAAGCTGCTGTGGCGCCCTCCTACTTGATCACCGGCGCCGCGAAGAGCACACCTCCGAACAGCAGGAACGCCAGGATCAGCGTCCAGATGACATTGATCGCCTGGGCGACGAGGAAGGCCCCGGCCGGCCGGCCGCCCTCCATCGAAACCAGGTCGGTGAAGCGCGTCTCGAGGCCGATGCAGGTGAAGGCCAGGGCGAACCACACGGTCCGCATCCCGCCCAGTGACCCCTTGGTGGCGCCCACGGTGGCCGCGTCGAGGATGAAGGAGAACACGATCGACGCGACCACGAACCCCAGGACGAACTTCGGGAAGCGCTCCCAGATCACGCCGGCGCTCGGCCGCTCGCCGGTCTTCGCGCCCTCCTTGAACGTCCACCACACCGACAGCAGGAAGGCGGCCACGCCGATGAGCACGTTCTGGGAGAACTTGACGATGACGCCGGCCTTCATGGCGGGCTCGCTGATGAGAGCACCCGCCGCCACCACGGAGCCGCTCGTGTCGAGCGTCCCGCCGAGCCAGGCCCCGCCGACGATCTCCGGGATGCCGAAGAACTTCACGGCCCAGGGCATGAGGACCATCATGGGGACGGCCACGATCAGCACCAGCGAGGTGACGTACGAGAGCTTCTTCTTGTCCCCCTGGATGGCCCCGCAGGCGGCGATGGCGGCCGAGACGCCGCAGATGGACACCGCCGTCGAGAGCATGGCCGCGAAGTCGTCGTCCACGCGCATCTTCCGGCATAGCCAGAAGCAGATGTACCAGATGACGCCGACCACGAGCACCGCCTGGACAATCCCGAGCGCCCCGGCCTGGACGATCTCCAGGAAGAGGATGCCCGCGCCCAGGATGACGAGCCCTGTCTTGATGTAGTACTCGGTCCGGACGCCCTCCTTGAGCCAGTCCGGGATGCCCACCGTGTTGCTGATCACGAGCCCGATCACGAGCGCGAAGATGACGTACTCGAACCCCCAGTAGTTGATCGTGGAGTTGCCCGCGATCACCTGGGAGAGCCAGGCCAGCGCGTAGACGACGGGGAAGCCCACGACGAACTTGCCCACGCTGCCGCCCATGAGGGCGATACCGATGGCGGCGAGGACGAGGTAGCCGATGCCCACGACCACGGCCTTCCAGATGTTCTCGCCGGAGAAGACCTTGCCCACGACGGCGCCGGCATCGCCGCCGATCTTCCTGGCAAGGTCACTGCCCTTCTTCTTGAGCGCGGCGTCCTTGCTCTTGCCCGCCGCCTCGCCCAACCCCTTGGCCGCGCCTCCGATCGCCGAACGGTCGCCGGCCCCGATGGCCGTCGCCAGGGTGGTTGCGGCCGTCGCCAGTTCCTGCTCCCCCTTGGCGGCGGCATCCCCGGCCAGCTTCTCGACGGCCGGTCGCGCCTCGGCCGCGGTGGCCGTGAAGCCGGCGGCGGTGGCCCACCGGAACTTGGGCATGTCCGGCCTCACCCCGACCAGCACGAGCACGATGATCAGGAACCCCAGCCATACCGCCAGCCAGTCCTCGGTTCTCAGCAGCGCCGACCCGCCTCTCGCCTCTGCCATGGCTCGCTCCTCCCAGGAACGGATCCGGGCAGCGTTCTGCCGCTCCTCCGCTCCCGGCGCCCCTGCCCCCGGGGCAATCACTGCCTCCACTGCGATCCCTGCGTGGAGCTCCGGTCGGGCATCACCTCCATCCGCACCGGGTTCGCCGGCTCCCGGGCATCACTCCCGATCGCTGCGGACCCCTCTGGCCCGTCCGCCGGCGCGGCGCGCGCCTCCCGGACCGCGCGGGCCCCCGACCTCGCCGCGCGGTGTCGAGGCCACGGGCTGACCGAGATGACGCTCCCCGTAGGACTTCGCGAAGTCGCGGAAGCGCTCCCCCACCGGGGAGAAGTACTTCTGGTTCCGGTAGACGAGGTTCATGGTGCGCGTGATCCCCCACCCCTCGATGGGCACGCGCTGGAGCACACCGTGCTGGCACTCGGACTCGACCGCGTAGCGCGAGACCATGCCCACACCGAGACGCGCCTCGACCCCCCGCTTGACGCCTTCGGTGCCCGACAGCTGCATGGCGATCTTGAAGGGCACCCCCGCGTCCCGGAAGTTGCGCTCGACGAGCTGGCGGGTCCGGGACCCCGCTTCGGGCACGATGAACGGCAGCCCTGCCAGGTCCTTGAGGGTCACCTTGCCAAGCGACACGATGGGGTGCGTCGGCGCCGCAATGAGAACCAGCTCGTCGGGGCAGACAGGCTCGACGACGAAGCGCCGGTCGTCGATGGGCCCGCCGACGAGCCCCATGTCCACGACGTTCTCCAGGAGCTTCTCGAGAATGTGGTCGGTGTTCCCGATGTGGAAGACGATCTCGGTCTCCGGCCAGAGCCCCTTGTAGGCCTGGACGATTCTCGGGAGCACGTACATCCCCCCCGTCGTCCCCGCGCCGAGGATCAGCCGGCCCTTGGTCCCGTCGCGCAGCTCGCCGATGGAGCGCTCGACCTCCTCCTTGGCGTGGAGGATGGACACGGCGGAGCGATAGAGCACCTCGCCGGCCTGGGTGAGCGCCAGCTTCGAGCCGCCGCGCTGGAAGAGCGGCATGCCCAGCTCCTTCTCGAGGGCCTTGAGCTGCAGACTCACCGCAGGCTGGCTGAGGAGAAGGTCCTCGGCCGCCGCCGTGATGCTCCTGCGCTGCGCGACGGTGTAGAAGATCCGGAGGTGGTGCAGGTTCATTGGTCGGTGACCTGCAGAAGGATGTCAGTAGCCGGGGGCCAGGGCAAATAAATAATCTGGCCAAAGTCCATAAGTATCTGCCCATGACGCACCGCGCACCAGGTCAAGTAGGGTAGACGCTGCCCTCCAGATGCCTCACCTCACCACGCCTTGGCGATGGTCGAGAGGGCTCCTCCGACGATGAGGGTGACCATGGCGAGCTTCAGTAACCGGTCCGGCAGCAACATCGTGGACTTGGATCCCAGCACCGCCCCCCCGAAGGAGCCCAGCAGCAGCAGGCCCAGGAGCCGCCAGTCCACCCCGCCGGCAAGGTAGTGGGCGAATCCCGCGGGGACGACCATGATGAGCGCAATGATGATGTTGGAGCCGACGATCTCGCGGGCGGTCATCCGGAAGAGGAAGACCATGGAGAGGATGATGATGCTGCCCGCGCCGACGGAGGTGATCCCCAGGAGGACGCCCACGAAGAGCTGGAGCGCGGCGATGCCCGCGACGCCCTGCCAGCCGACCTCGTGGGGGGAGAAGGGCTTCGGGCGGGCCGCCAGGGAGCGCATGCCCGTCTCCATCAGCATGAGCGCGGAGACCACGAGCAGGACGCCCCCCATGATCAGGGGGAAGAGGCGCTGCAGCCCCGCGTCGGCCAGGTAGACCAGCCGCGATCCCAGGATGGCTCCCGGGATTCCCAGGAGCCCGTACAGCAGGGTCACCTTCCACAGAACCGTTCCCTGGCGCATGTGCTGGACACCGCTCACGACCTTCGTGAAGAGGGAGTAGATCAGCGACAGGGCCACGGCCTCTCCGTAAGGGAGCCCCAGCACCACGTACAGGGCGGGCGCGACCAGGGCGCCTCCGCCGACGCCGGTCAGACCGATCAGGAAACCCAGGACGAAGCCGAGCGGCACCGCGATCAGCAGGTCCATCGGTCCGCAACATGGCTTGCCTCCAGGTGGTCCCTCATCCCGCACTCAGCGCCTCGAGCACGCGCCGGCGGGCGTCGTCGGGCGCCAGCGGCGCCCCGGCGACCACGAGCTCCTCGATGTGGCGATCGGCCACGCGGGCGGTGACCCGGGTCTCTCCTTCGCCCGCGCGCCACGTCCACTCGTGGACCGAGACGCGGCGCGTGACCTTGACCCGGGTGAGCGGCCGCCCGGGCGCGCGGGAGCGCTCGGGAGGCCGGGCGAGGCGTTCCTCCTCGGCCCTCACCGCGGCCGTCTCCGCCGGCGTCAGCCGGCCCCGGACGAGGGGGCGGCCGAGGCCCGTCTCGTAGGAGGCGACGAGCCGCTCCCGCATCCCGGCCTGGGCCGGCGGAGACGGCAGCGCCGCGCCCAACGTCCCGACGTGGAGCCGCAGCCCCTCCTCGGCGAGCCGCCGGAACTGGGGGGAGGGGGCACGCCACGCGCGCCCCATCACGGAGGCGGGAAAGTCGAAGAGCACGTTGCCGACCACGACCACCGCCTCGCCGATCTGCCCGCCGCCCGTGCCCGCCATCCTCCGACCCGCCACCTCGATCTCGTTGATGCCCTCGAGGCTCGCGGGGAGCCCGAGCCCACGCAGCGCCTCGACCGCCGGCATCAGGAAGCGGCGGTAAATCCCCTCCACCATCAGCGGCGCGCCCCTGCGGTGGAAGATGCACTGGTAGAAGAGCTGGCTCCGATCGAGGAAGACCGTGCCGCCGCCGATGCGCCGCCGGAGGACGGGGAAGCCGCTGGCGCGACACCACTCGAGGTCGAGCTCGTCGGCCGGAGCGTGGTGATGGCCCACCGAGAAGTACGGCGCGGCGGGATGGCAGAGCACGATGGTGTCCGGCGACTGCTCATTCATGCTCTGGCCCAGGCCGTGGTAGAGGGCCTGCGAGCGGAGCGGCGAGACCTCGCCGAGGTCGAGGAGGCGAACGGGATGGCCGGTCACCCGGTGACCTCGTCGAAGGCGGCCTCGGTGCGGATCACGGTGATGTCGTCCTCGGTAGGCCGGAACGGGTAGTCGCGGAACTCCTCGCCCGGGCGGTAGCTGCCGAAGGGCCGGTTGCAGGCCATCCTGCCGGTGCGGTCGGGGCAGCCATCGGTCATGAACGGCGTCCCGGCGGCGATGCATTCCTCGATGAGCGCTCGCGGCGCATGCACGCGGAGGAGCGCGCCCGCCTCGTCACACTCGATGGCCTCGCGCGGCAACCCGCGCTCCTCGATCAGGTGCTTGGTGAGCTGGATGCGCCGGAGCCGCGCGATGGGGGCGCGCGGCGCCCCGGCCATGTCGGTTCCAGGCTCGGGGTTGAAGGAGAACAGATACGCGGCGATCTCCTCGGCTCGCACCCGATAGAAGAGGTCGATCAGCTCCGCGTCCGTCTCGCCGAGCCCCACGATGACGTGACAGTTCACCTTCATCGGGCCGAAGTGCTTGCGAGCCAGCCGGATGATCTCCCAGTGCTGCGCCCACGAGTGGGGCCCGCGCGCGCCCCGGCCCCGCGTGCGATGGAAGACCTCCTCGCTGGCGGCATCCAGTCCCACGCCGACGATGTCCACCCCCGCCTCCCGGATCGCGAGGAGCTTCTCCTCGTCGAGCAGCGTGGCCGAGACGAGGGCCGAGATGGGCACCGACGACCGGCGCCTGAGGCGGCCCGCGATGTCGAGGAGATCCGGGTAGGCACGCCGGTCCTGCACCTGGGCGATGCAGACCCGCCCCACCCGCGCCTCGCTCTCGGCGATGGCCTGCACCACGCGCTCGGTGGGGTAGACAGGCCAGCCCACGCGGATGAAGGTGTTATCCTGGGCGAGTCCCGGGCGCTCCCGGGCCAGCCCGCAGTAGGTGCAGTTGGCGTAACAGCCCTCGGGGTAGTTGAGCAGCAGGTTCACGCAGTCGCAGCTGGCGTTGCGGAAGAAGAGGCCCGGCCGGAGCCCGATGGACATGGCGGCCGCCATGCTGATCCGCACCTGGTCGGGGCTCGGCAGCGTCCGCTCCGCGTGCTCCAGCAGCGCGAGCTTCGTCTTCTTTCCGCCGACGGTTTCCGTGGTCATGTCGTCACCCGGCTCGCTGACGCTCGCCACCGCTCTTCCATATCCGTTCGCCTCGCCTTCGGCCTCGGCTCCCCCGGCTCGCTGACGCTCGGGGATTCTCCATATTTCATTCGCCTCGCCTTCGGCTTCGGCTCCCCCGGCTCGCTGACGCTCGCCACTGCTCCTCCATATCCGTTCGCCTCGCCTTCGGCTTCGGCTCACCAATCAATACCGCAGCAGGCGTCGTGAAAGCGGGGCGTCAGGCCGCGGGACCGCGCATAGGCCACGATGCCCTCGGCCGGATAGGCGATACCGTCGAGCCCCGCCTCCACGGCGCACCGGTCGATCTCGGCCTTGACCGGGCCCAGGGGGCGAGCGCAGCCGAGGGCGATGGGCGTCTCCCGCATGGCGGCGCGCGCCGTCTGGAAGAAGGCGCCGACCTCGGCCACTGACGGCGGCGTCACGTCCCGCATGGCCGTGCCTGTCATCGGCATCAGCACCACGAGGACCAGCAGCCGGGGGCGATGGCGCGCCACCATGGAGAGCGCCGTCCACTCCCCCAGCATGCGGCCGCGGTGGAGCCCCAGGATGATGTGGGGCACCAGCGGGACCCCGTGGGCGTCCAGCCGCTCGAGCACGGCCGCGTACTCCCCGACGGGGACGTCGAGGTGGTAGATCTCCCGGATGGTCTCCTGGGCGCCGATGATGTCGAGCATGGCACCATCCACACCCACCTCGCCGAGCGCCGCCGCCGTCTCCTCGTCAGGCAAGCCGGGATGCAGGCGGACCAGCAGGCCCAGCTCTTGCCGGATCCGCTTGAGGTCCGGCACGTGCCGGAGCAACGGGACGCGCCCGCGCCGGTCGGAGCCGCCGGAGACCAGGATCCCGCGCGCCCCCCGCTCCCGGGCCTCCAGCGCGACATCGTAGAGCGTCGCGCCCCCGAGCGACCACATCCCCTCGAGCACCTTCGACTGGCAGTGATCGCATTGCAGCGCACACGCGGCACCCGTCACGGACACGGACACGAAGCGCCCCGGCTCCTGCCCGGTCCACTCCGAGGTCCGGTAGCGCCTGAGCCCCGGGGCATAGAAGTGGATCTCGCGGAGCGCGACGGTCACCGCCTGTCCTCGTGCTCGGAGAGCTCCTGCCGCACCCACGCCTCCACATCGCCCGGCGCCCGGAGGAAGTCCGTCGCCTCCAGATCCCAGGCGCCGGCCGCGATCCGGACCAGCCAGCCGCCGCCGTAGGGATCGGTGTTCAGCCGTCGCGGGGCCGCCTGGAGCTCGTCGTTGACCTCCACCACGGTGCCCGACACCGGCGCCAGCACGGGACGCACCATCTTCTCGGCCTCGAGCGAGCCCAGCGCCTGTCCCGCCCGGACGTCGAGGCCGCGCTCGCCGAGCTCCGCATAGACCACCTCGCCGAGCGCCAGCACGCCGAGGGCGTCGAGGCCCACCGTCACCAGCCGCCGCCCGCTCCCGTCCGGCTCTCCGGGCCGCAGCCAGAGGTGCTCCGCCGCCTGGTACCAGAGCCCCTCGGGGAAGTCGTGTCCCTCGATGCGCCTCACCTGCTCATCCGCCTCGCTCCGCTCTGCATCCATCTCCATGTCTTCTTCCGGATGCGCTCGCCTCGCCTTCGGCTGCGGCTCGCCAACCCTGCGCCTCACCCGCCTCGCTCCGCTCGGAACCATCTCCATATTTCGTTCGGCTCGCCTACGGCTGCGCCTCACCCTTCACACCGCATGCAGGTGATGGCGTTGGCGTCGATGCGCGCGCGGTAGCGGGCCAGCGCCTCGGCCCCGGTGACGAGCGACCCGCGCTCGGCCGGGAGCCGGTCGGGACGAAGCCGCACGAGCCAGCCCTCCCCGTAGGGATCCTTGTTGGCCACGAGGATGTCCCGCCGGAACGCCACCTCGTTGTTCGCGACGATCACGCCCGAGAGCAGGGCGGGAAACGGCCCGACCCACTTCGCGCTCTCGATGGTCCCGAGGCTCTGCCCGCGCGGCACGCGGCGCCCCACCGCCTTCAGGCGCACGCTCACCACGGGGCCGCAGCGCGTCTGCGCCGGGTCGGTCATCCCGAGCGTGGCTGTGCCATCCTCCGCGAATCGCGCCCAGACGTCGCGGTCGACGTCGTACCACAGATCCTCGGGCAGGTCGCAGCCACGATACAGCGCCATGGCCTGACCGCCCGGAAGTCCCGGGCCCGCTACCTCCGGCTCGAGTAATACGCGGCCAGGTCGGCCAGGCTCCCGTCCGGGATGGTCGCCAGCGCCGCCTTCGCGGCCTTGATCTGCACATCCCCGGGGTTCCGCTTGTCGGCCTTGAACAGCGCCATCTGCTCCCGCAGGTACCCGGCCGGCTGTCCTGCCAGGGCCGGGATACCCTTGTCGACATCGGCCTTGCCCTCCCGGCCGTGGCAGACGACGCAGGGCTCGGAGGCCCTGCGACCCCGCTCGACGGCGGCGGGATCCGCCGCCCCCCTGGCCGGCTGCATCGTCTGGGCCGCGAAGTAGCCCGCGACCTCGTCAACGCCCAGATGCATCACCATCTTGGCGTAGGGCTCCATCTCCGGCGACGGCCGCTTGCCCGCGGCATAGGCCTGGATCTGCTTCTTGAAGTACGCGGGGG
>JACOVB010000003.1 GCA_016177555.1 Candidatus Rokuibacteriota bacterium | reverse complement strand
GGCGGCGGGCGGCGAGCTCACGCCGAACGACCACTACCGCGTCACCTTCACGCCCAGCGAGAACAGCTACGTCTACGTGTACCAGATCGATGCGAAGGGGAAGGCGCTGCGGATCTTCCCGAACGCCGAATCCGTGAAGGCCACGAATCCGGTCACGGCCCAGCACGCCTACAACATTCCGCCGGAAGGACAGTGGTTCGGGCTCGACCAAGAGCCGGGGGACGAGGAGATCGTCGTGGTGGCGGCCCGCAACGAGCTGCCGGATGCCACGGCGATTGCGGTCCGGCGACGGGGGCAGGGCCTCACCGTCCTGACGCGAGGCCCGGCGGCCGATGCCCGCGCCGACGTGGCGCCCGAGCTGCCGCCGGGTGTGTTCTCGTACCGGTTGCCGTTCAAGCATCGGTAGGGCGGCGGCCCCGGCCCGGCGCGCCCGTTCCGTGCGAACGGCTCAGCGCACCTCGTCCATGAACGTGAGCTTGACCCCGCCGATCTCGACGACATCCCCGCTGGCGAGCCCCGCGCGTGAGGTCGCCCGTCCGTTCACGCGCATCCGACGCCAGAAGGACAGGTTGCGCACCTCGAAGCCCTGGGAACCCCGGACCACGAGGACGTGCTGCTTGGGGCCTTTCGGCACCCGCAGGTCGCACCGCTCGCTCGTGCCGATCAGCACGGCCGCGGCCGCCGCGGGGAGATAGTGGATGCCGCGGCGGCCGGCCGCTTCCCACAGCACGTGGGCCTGCCGCTTCTGGGCGGCCGTCTTCTGCAGCTGTGCGACCTCGTCCGGCTTGAGATACATGGTGGCGTCGCTCTGCGCGGCCGGGCTCGGCCGCGCGGGCGCCGGGGCCGCCCCGGAGGGGACGTGCTCGAAGAAGAGCGAATACTTGCCGATCGCGATCTCGTCGCCCGGCCGGAGCGACCGATCCCCCGTCAGCCGCTCCCCGTTGACGAAGGTGCCGTTCGATGAGCCGATGTCGCGCACGACCCAGCCCTCGCCCTCCTGCTGGATCTCCGCCTGCCGGCGCGAGACGGACACGTTGTCGATCACGATGTCCATCTCCGGCACGCGGCCGACCCGGATCACCGGCCGGTCGAGGTCGTAGACCTGCACCGTCTTGCGATCGAGCATCAGCGTCAGCGTTGGCATACGCGTTCCTCCGCGGCCCAGGGGCTGGAGCTGGAGGGAGGTGTTCCAGCGCGTGAGCGTGACCGATGGGTTTTCTTTCGCGCGCAGTCTACCGCGAGAGCCGAGGGTTGGCAACGGCGCGAAGTGCCCTCGCCCGCTGGCCGGCCCGACGGGCCAGGGCGCCGGGGAGCCGGCGTCCGGAGGAGGGAGTCGTTTGCTCGTCCTGCGCCGCTCCGCGTATAATCAGCGGCGGTCGAGCCCGCGATGCTGACGCCGCTGGGCGTCGCGGCTCCGGCATACAGCGACACGCCGAGGCCGGGGCAGGCGTGAGCAGGAGGGGGTCAGCCCACCGTGACCGGACCATACCGAAGGCAGCGGGCCGGCCAGCGCCGATGGTGACGGTGGCAAGCGCATTCCAGCGAGCCAACCGCAACGCGGCGAGCCGGGCTCGCCTCTGGGGTCGTCCACATGTTTGAGGTCCACGGGAAAACGGACGTCGGCAGGCGGCGGCAGCTCAACGAAGACGCCATCTTCGCCGCCGACGGCCTCTTCATCGTCTGCGACGGCATGGGCGGGCACAAGGCCGGCGAGGTCGCCTCCAGGCTCGCCACCGACGTCATCGCCACCTTCATCAAGCGCTCCCAGACCGACCCGGAGCTCACCTGGCCCTGCGGCTTCGACCCGCGGCTCTCCGAGGACGCCAACCGCCTCAGCACCGCCATCAAGCTCGCCAACCGCACCGTGTTCCACACCTCGCGGTCCTCCGATGACTACAGCGGGATGGGCACGACGGTGGTGGCCGTGCTCGTCGCACCGGGCCGTGCGGAGATGACCTACGGCCACGTCGGGGACAGCCGCATCTACCTGATCCGCGACGGCGCCATGACGCAGCTCACGAAGGACGACAGCCTGGTCAATCTCGTGTCAGCCGACGACGCGCCGGCGGTGAAGAACGTTCTCACCAAGGCGCTGGGCGTCCAGGAGGACGTGGAGTTCGAGGTGGTCGGCAAGGAGCTCCAGGCGGGGGACATCGTGCTGCTCTGCTCCGACGGGCTCACGAACATGCTGCCCGACCCGGCCATTCTCGAGGTCGTCACCGCGCAAGCCGGCAACCTCGAGGAGGCGTGCCGCCACCTCGTGGCCGGCGCCAACGCCCAGGGAGGGCGCGATAACATCAGCGTCCTTCTCGGGCGCTACGGCGGCTGACCTCCCACGCCGTCGCGTCGCGCGCGGCTGATGCAGGAGCGCGATGCGGTGTCTCATGCTCTCCGCTCCACGACGGCGAGGGTCTGCCGCGCGAAGACGGCTCCCAGGACCGGGTGCGGCCCCTCCGGGAGCGCCACCTGCCGCTCGCTGGCGATCTCGATGCAGAGCGGCCCTTCCTCGCGGGCCGGATCGATCTCCACGGTGATCCGCATCGGCGAGCCCGCCCAGCGGAAGATGAGCTCGCCGCCGGCGCCTTCCGCGTACCGCCCCAGGCACACCGACTCCCACTGGATGCGGGCGCGCTCGCGCGAGCGGGCGCGGAGACGCAAGCCCAGGATCGTGACGGGCGGCGGCGGGTGCGCCGGACCGGCTGGAGGCTGCCAGCGGCGCGGGCCGCTGCCGCCACCCGAGGAGGCGGCGAACTGCACGACGATGCCGAGGGCCTGTCTCGGATGGAGGAAGGCCTCCGACCACTG
>JACOVB010000286.1 GCA_016177555.1 Candidatus Rokuibacteriota bacterium | reverse complement strand
TCGATGATCGTCTCCCCCACGACGCTGAAGCGGAAATGGCCCGGCTCGATGATGCCGGCGTGGACCGGCCCCACCGGGATCTCGTACACGCCCTCGCCGCCCACCTCGGTGAAGGGGAAGGCCTGCCCGTCGTCGCTGAACTCGCGCGCGCCCGCGTCCTTCCGGAGCGGGAAGTAATCCGCCGGCCAGAAGCCGTGGCGCACGAGGGGCCGGGGGTCGGGGTGGCCCTCGGCGGTGATGCCGAAGAGGTCGTAGATCTCGCGCTCGAAGCGCGAGGCCGGGTAGTGGAACGTGGCCAGCGAGCCGAGCGCGGGGGCGTCGGCGGGCACGGCGGCCGTGGCGTGGAGGAACCAGGGCTCCCGTTCGGGCGCGAAGAGATAGTGGACCTCGAAGACCCCGCGGTCCGCGCGCCGGTCGGCGGCGGCCATGAAGACCAGCTCGGCGCCGAACCCCCTGCGGAGTAGCACGGCCAGCGCGGCGACGGCAAGTGGGCGGACCGAGCAGTGCAGCTCGTTGCCCCGCACCACGCGCAACTCGGCCACGCGGTCGGCGAGCGTCTCGGTCAGCGCCTCCGTGAGCTCGGACAGACGGATCATCGCCCGGCAATCTCCACGATCCGCTCCAGCAACACCTGCAGGGGGGCAGGCAGCGTGAGCCCGAGGATGACGAGCACCACCACACAGAGGCCGAGCGGAACCAGCGGCCAGCCGTTTCCCTCTCCCACCGTCACGCCCGGCGCAGGCGCGCCGTAGAGCATCCGGTTGAGGTGGCCGATCATCGAGACGAAGGCCACGGCGAGCAGCGCCAGGACGAGCCCCATCAGCCACGGCCGGCCCGCCGCGAAGCCCGCGCGGAAGAGCGCGAACTCGGAGATGAACAGGCCGAAGGGGGGCAGCCCGACGACGGCCAGCACTCCGGCCGCGAACAGGCCGCCCGTCCACGGCATGACCGTGAGGAGGCCCGACACCCGGCCGATCTCGGTGGTGCGGTACCGGTGGAGCACCCGCCCCGCGAGGAAGAACATCATCGACTTCGCCAGGGTGTGGTTGAGCAGGTGCAGCATCGCCGCGAACGTCCCGAGGGGCCCCAGCGCCAGTCCCACGCACATGAGCCCGGTGTGCTCGATGCTGGAGTACGCGAGCATGCGCTTGTAGTTCTGCTGGACCACGAGGCTGAACGCCGCGATGACGAGCGAGAGGACGCCGAGGGCGATGAAGAGCCCGTCCGTGAACCGCGTCCCCACCGCCGCGTTCACCACCGCCTCCCATCGGATCACCGCGTACAGCGCCACCGCGAGCAGCACACCCGACATCATGGCGGAGAGCGGCGCGGGCGCCTCCGAATGGGCATCCGGGAGCCACGTGTGCATGGGCGCCAGCCCCGCCTTCGTGCCGTAGCCGATGAGAATGAAGACGAACGCGAGCTGGATCACCTGCGGGTGGAGACGCGACGCCGAGGCCATCAGCACCGTCCAGTTCAGCGCCCCCTCGCGGTGGCCGGCCAGATTGACGAAATCGAAGTAGCCCAGCACGGTTCCCCCGAACGCCAGGGCGATGCCGACGGAGCCGATCAGGACGTACTTCCACGAGGCCTCGACCGAGGCCTTCGTCACGTGGAGCGGGATGAGCATGGCCGAGGTGATCGTGGTCGCCTCGATGGCGATCCACATGAAGCCGACATTGTTCGACGTCACCGCGAAGAGCATGGTGAACGTGAACAGGTTGCCGAAGATGCGGAACCGCCGGGCCTGCGCGCCGTCGTAGCCGTCGTCGCCACCCATCCCCGGGCCGAGCCAGGCCGCCAGCGCGCCCACCACGCTGACGCACAGCGCGAGCAAGGTCGAGAGCGCGTCGGCCCGCAGGAACTCCGCGGGGCCCGAGGTCAGCACATCACCCGCCAGGATGTGGCCCCAGAGGGCTACCGCCGCTCCGATGGAGAGGAGGGACAGCAGGGCATTCGCCCATCCGACAACCTGCCGATAGGGCTTCACCGCCACGGCGAGCAGCGCTCCGAGGAGGGGCGGCGCAAGGAGCATCGCGAATGTCTTCACGGTCCCTTAATGCCTCAGGCGGTTGAGCTGTTCCACGTCAATGCTCTCGAAGGTCTCGTGGATCTGATAGATGAAGATCTGCATGACGAGGAATCCCATGAGCACATCCAGGAACACGCCGATCTCGACGATCAACGGGATCCCGTACGTCCCCAGAACCGCCAGCAGGGCGAGCCCGTTCTCGAGCATCAGGAACCCGATGACCTGGGTCAGCGCCTTCTTCCGGCTCATCACGACGAACAGGCTCACGAGCACCAGCCCCATGGCGAGCGGCATGCCCGCCCGTGTCGGCAGCTGACTCAGCGCGACGAGCGGCCGCGTGATGGCGTAGCCGAACAGCACGAGCAGCCCGGAGACGACCAGCGACGTCGCCGTGTTGACGTACGGCTCCAGCTCGCGCTCGGCCGCGAAGCGCCGCTCCATCCGCCGGAGGAGCCGGGGGATCGCGACCCCCTTGAGCAGGAAGAGGCCTCCCGCGACCCAGTACAGCTCGTGGTCATTGCCGAAGTAGCCGACGGTCGCCGTCACTGCCGACAGCACGGTGGACTGCCACACGAAGGCGTTGATGTAGGCGGTGACGCCCCGCCGCCAGAGCAGGATGAGCCCGAAGATCAGCACCAGGCTCGAGCCCAGAACGCAGAGCTGGGAGAACGCGCCGTCCATGCGCTACTTCAGGAGGAACGACGAGGTGACCGCGAGCAGCGCCAACACGAACGACGCGCTCAGCAGCTCCGGCACCCGGAAGAGGCGGAGCTTCGCGATGCGTGTCTCGAGCACGGCCACCGCCCCCGCCAGGACCACGAGCTTGGCCAGCAGGCTGCCCACCGCGACGGCGAGCGTCGCCGGCGTCAGGGCCATGGACACCCCCCACGGGACGAAGAGGTTGCCGAGCAACGAGAAGAAGATCAGCAGCTTGACCGCCGCCGCCCACTCGATGAGGGCGAGGTAGCGCCCGGAGTACTCGAGGACCATCGCCTCGTGGATCATCGTCAGCTCGAGGTGCGTCGCCGGGTTGTCGATGGGGAGGCGTCCGGTCTCGGCGAGGGTCACGATGAACAGCGCGGCGAACGCCAGCAGATGGCCGGGGCTCAGCGCCGCTCCCGGATCGGTCATGGTGCGCGCCACGATCTGGCCGAGATTGGTGGAACCCGCGCTGAGGGCGAGGGCGAAGATGGCCAGCGCGACGGTGGGCTCGGCGAGGGCGGCGACGGTCATCTCGCGGCTGGCGCCCATCCCCCCGAACGGCGAGCCCGGGTCAAGTCCGGCGAGCGAGAGGAAAAAGGTGCCGAGCAGGAGGAGGTAGACGACGACCAGCAGGTCGCCGACCCCGTCGAACGGGAGCGGCACCGCGAGGATCGGCACGAGGAACGTCACCGCCACGGTGCTCGCAAAGACGACGAACGGCGCCGCCCGGAAGAGCCAGGACGCGTTGCTCGAGACGACAACCTCCTTCCGGAACAGCTTGGCCAGCTCCCGGTACGGCTGCCAGGCGGGCGCGCCGCGCCGGTTCTGCAGCCGCGCCTTCATCCAGCGGACCAGCCCGACCAGAC
>JACOVB010000285.1 GCA_016177555.1 Candidatus Rokuibacteriota bacterium | reverse complement strand
GGCACCTCCTGCAGACGCATCACGTCGTAGTCGCCCGGCCCCGCCGTCACCATCGCCCGCATAATCGTCATGGTCGCCCGCTGCCGTCTCTTTTACCACACCCGCGCCGATCGGGGCGAGCGGCGCCGCGATTCGCTCTCGCTGTAGATGCGATCACCGGGGCCCGGACGGGCGGCACCCTCATACCTCCTCCCTGAGCCCGAGGTAGTACTCGGCCAGGTGCGTGTCGGACCCCA
Source organism: Candidatus Rokuibacteriota bacterium (assembly GCA_016177555.1). Next base: position 5,177 of record JACOVB010000285.1, on the reverse strand, counting down.
GCGCCTTCGCCTCCCCCGCGTAGACCACCCGGCCGACCTCGAGCACGTAGCACCGCGTCGCGAGGGCGGCGTCGGGGTTCTGCTCCACGAGGAGCATGGTAAGGCCCGAGTCCCGGAGGGCGCGCAGCGCCTCGAAGATGGCGGCCACCGCGAGCGGAGCGAGGCCGAGCGAGGGCTCGTCAAGGAGGAGCAGCCGGGGCCTCGACATGAGCGCCCGTCCAATGGCGAGCATCTGTTGCTCGCCGCCGCTGAGCGTGCCCGCGCGCTGGCGGCGCCGCTCGCGGAGGATCGGGAAGAGCGTGAAGACGCGCTCCAGATCCGCCTCGATCAAGTTGCGGTCGGCGCTCGAGAAGCGGCTGTAGGCGCCGAGGCGGAGGTTCTCCAGAACCGTGAGAGGGCCGAAGAGCTGGCGTCCCTGCATGACCTGCGCCACCCCCTGGCGGACGAAGGTCTGCGGCTGGATACCGGTGACGTCCCGCTCCTCGAAGAGGACTCGGCCGGGCCGGGGGTGGAGTAATCCTGAAATCGTCCGCAGCAGTGTCGTCTTTCCGGCGCCGTTCGGTCCGAGGATGGCGACCGCCTCCCCCTGGGTGACGCCGACCGAGACCTCGTGCAGGACCTGGACGGCCCCGTATGCCACCGAGAGCGCCTCGACCCGGAGCATCTAGCGGGTCTCCAACGAGTTCCCCCGAACGCCGCCGGGGAGACCCAGAGTGCCGGAGCAAGTAACGAGCCAGACGAGGCCCGAGGGAGGAGCCGGGCCGAGGCGTACGTGGGTGTACGTTGAGGCCCGGCGACGACCGAGAACGAAGTATGGCGAAGTTAATTGGTCCGGCACTAGGCCTCCCCGGCCCGACCGAGATACGCGGCCACCACACGTGGGTCGCGGGCGACGTCGCCGGCCGAACCCTCGGCGAGCTTCTGCCCATGGTTCAGCACGACCACGTGGTCGGCGGTGCGCAGGACGAAGCGCATGTTGTGCTCGACCAGGAGGATCGCGATCTCCCGCCCCCGGATGCGGAGCAGGACGTCGCGCAGTGCGCGCACCTCGGCCTGGGTTAGCCCGGCCGCCGGCTCGTCGAGCAGCAGCACGCGGGGCTCCGTCGCCAGCGCCCGCGCCAGCTCGAGCAGTCGCTGCTGGCCGAGGGGGACGATGCCGGCCGGCCGGGTGGCGAGGGCGGCGAGCTCGAGAAACCGGAGCTGGGTCAAGGCCAGCTCCCGGATCCGCGCCTCCTCCCGCAGCGCGGCGGGGAGCCGGAGCCCCGCCGCCAGCCAGCCGGCGCTCCCCCGCACCTGGGCGGCGACCATGACGTTCTCGAGGACGGTCATGTGCCCGAAGGTCTGGGGGGTCTGGAACGAGCGCCCGATCCCCACCCGGCAGATCTCGTGGGGGGGCAGCCGCGTGAGATCGCGTCCCTCGAAGGTGATGCGGCCGGCCGAGGGCCGGAGCAGGCCCGAGATGAGGTTGAAGATCGTCGTCTTCCCGGCCCCGTTGGGGCCGATCAGCGCGGTGATCACCGCCGGCCGCACGACGAAGCTCAGGTCGAACACGGCCACGAGCCCCTCGAAGGCCTTGGTGACCGTCTCCAGCGCGATCCCTCGCATCAGCGGGTGGCGTCGAGAACGCCCGGGGACCGCCAGCGCCGCCGCGCCCGGGCCAGCAGCGCCGCGCTCGCGCCGGCGATGCCGTCGGGCATGAACATGAGGACGAGCACGGGAATCACCCCGTACACGAGCATGGCGTACTGCTGGTAGGCGCCGAGCAGGCTGGGGAGGACGGTCATGAAGACGGCGCCGAGCACGGCGCCCCCGAGGCTCTGGACGCCGCCCACCGCGACCATGATCACGAGGAGGATCGAGAGGGAGACCGAGAAGGTGTCGGGGCTCACGAACCTGATGTAGTGGGCGTAGAGGGCGCCGCCGACCCCCGCGTAGATCGCGCTGAGCACGAACATGAGGTTCTTCATGGCGGCGACATCGACGCCCATCGCGCTCGCCGCCATCTCGTTCTCGCTGATGGCCCGCAGCGCCCGGCCGAACTTGGAGCGGATGAGGTTGAAGGAGAAGACCACCACCAGCACGCAGATCGTCCAGACCAGGTGGTAGTAGCGGGGGGGCGTGTCGAGGGGCAGACCGAACAGGGCCGGCGCGGGGACATTCGTGATCCCCGTGGGGCCGCCGGTAAGTTTCACCTCCTGGACGAAGATGACCACCATGATCTCGCTGAACGCCAGGGTCGCCATGGCCAGGTAGTAGTGGCGGAGCCGGAGGATGGGCAGGCCGATGATCATCGCGACCACCCCGGGGAGCGCCCCGGCGGCGACCAGCCCCAGCCAGAACGACACGTCGAGCCGCGTCGTCAGGAGGGCCGACGTGTACGCTCCGATGCCATGAAACGCGGCCTGGGTCAGGGAGAGCTGCCCCGCGTAGCCGAAGATCAGGCTGAGGCCGGTGCACACGATGCTGTAGATGCCGACGAAGACGAGGAGCGTGATCAGGAACGGCTGCGGATACACGAGCGGGACGAGCGCCACGAGGCCCAGGAGCACGGCCGGGGCCAGGAAGCGCCGTCGCGCCGGGTCAGAGGGCGGAACGCTCACCGAGGAAGCCCTGCGGTCGCAGGATGAGGAACACGACGAGCACGCCGAGGGCGATACCGTCCTTGTAGCCGGAGGAGACGAGCCCGGCCCCGAGCGACTCGACCAGGCCGAGGGCGACACCGCCGAGGACCGCTCCGAGGCTGCTCCCCATCCCGCCCACGATGGCGGCGGCAAACCCCTTGAGCGCCATCAGGAGTCCGACCTGATAGCTCGTCGTCGTGATCGGCGCGATGAGGGTCCCCCCGAGCGCGCCCAGGGCGGCGGCCAGCACGAACGCGAGGAGGACGATCCGCCGGGGGTCGATCCCCACCGACGCCGCCGCGTCCGCGTTGATCGAACAGGCGAGCATCGCCTGCCCGAGCATGGTGTGCCGGTAGAAGAGCTGGAGCCCGACCATCGCGAGCAGGGCGACCCCGAGGACCCACAGCATCTGCGGCGGCAGCGTGGCGCCGAAGAAGGGCAGCGGCTGGTCGCCCGAGAACGACGGCAGGAAGATCGGGTCCGTCCCCCAGAGCAGCAGGGCCACGGACTCCAAGATGATCGACACCCCCAGCGTGATCATGATGAGCGTGAACACCGCCCGGCCTCGCATGGGATGGATCGCGATCACCTCGATGGCGGCGCCGATGGCGGCGGTGAGAAGGACCGCCGTCACCACGGCGGCGGCGAGCGGTCAGCCGAGGGTGTTCGTGAAGGTGGTGGCCAGGAGCCCGCCGAGCATCACGAACTGCCCCTGGGCGAAGTTAATGATTCCCGTCGCGTTGAAGACGAGCGTGAACCCGAGGGCGACAAGCCCGTAGATGCTGCCCACGGTGATCCCGCTCATCACGAACTGCAGGACCTGTTCGGGACTCACGGGGTCCGGGACGCCGCCCCGGCCAGGACGTCGCGGTTCACGAGGTTCGCCGGCCGGCCGTCGAAGAACGCGCGGACGTTGTCGATCGAGGTCACGGCCATCCGCCGGGAGGTTTCGTGGGTGAGCCACGCCGCGTGGGGAGTGAGGATCACGTCGTCCAGGGCGCGCAGCGGGCTGTCGGGCGAGAGCGGCTCGCGGGCGAAGACGTCGAGGGCGGCGCCCGCGATCGCGCCGAGATGTAGCGCGTCGATCAGGGCCTGCTCGTCGACGACGCCGCCGCGGGTGGTATCCACGAAGAATGCGGTCGGGCGCATCGCCGCGAACGCCGCCCGACCGATGAAGCCCCGTGTCTCGGGCACGAGCCGGAGGTGGTTGCTGACGACGTCGGCCTCCCGCCACAGGCGCTCCAGCGGGACTGCTTCAGCTCCGCAGCCGGCGGCGCGGGCCGCGGCGTCGCGCCGCATCAAACGCTGGCGCGACGGCGCCATGATCCGGCGCTGGGTCGGGTTGGCCCTGGGGCGAGCCGCGACGCGCTTTCGTCGGATCAAAGGCCATCGCGAGTTCGCGACGCTCGCCACGGCGCTGCGGAAGGCCGCGGAGGCCGCCGCGTGAGTCAGAGCGCCCTCCCGAGCCGCTCCGCTGTGACGGCGAGGGCCCAGGAAGGCTCAGGAGCGATCTGGAGGAGGGGGGCCGCTATGTTGGCATCCCCCCAGTGGCCACTGTTTGTGCGTCAGTCGCTCGCGCTGATCGGTCAGGATGAATCGAGGTACAATTTGGTGCCGCTGCGCTCGGCCAAATTCAACAGCGACCGGGACATCCCCCCCGTCACCCCGCGCCATGGCCACCGTGACGCCCACGCCGGCTCCGCTGCCGCCGGACCCAGCGCGCGAATAGCGTGTTGAACCCCGGCCAGCGCATGCCCACGCGTCCCCCGGGATCCCCTCCGTCGTCGTAGCGCTCGCTCCCATCCACCCGTTCCGAAGCATTGCCCATATCCCGCGGACACCCGATGCGCACACCGGGCTTCTTGAACATCGGATTGAGACGACCGCGGCGGTCGTCTCAATCCTTATCGCTTAGCAGCAGGCCAACAGCCGTGCGGGCATTGGCGGCCAAACGGAACTCGATTCTTCGGCGAAGAACACCCTGCCAAAGAAAGGCGAGAGCGCCCAGAAGCGAAACAGCGGCAAACCCATAAGCCAGCGGGTTGATGGCCGTAAAGAAGGCAAGGTGATACGCGACACCGAGCCAGGCCCAGAAAGCGGCGAGGATTGCCGACACGCCAATGCCAGACCAGCGGCGCGGAAAAGCGACCAAAGCCATGGCCGCAACCGCAAGCGCAAGCAAGACGACCTGGGCGGGCCATACCGCGGTGTTGTACTCACGGAATACACCGTAGAACTGCTCGACGGTAAACGGAAGCTCCATGGCCGCTCCTGACGGCTAACGCGGCGGATAAGCCGCGGAGCGAAGCGCCGGCGGCTTCATGCGCGAGTTAGCCGGTTGCTCGCCCGGCCGCCGCGGATCCCCTTGGAGCGGGCGCACCATGAAGGAGGCCCTCGGTACTCAAGTCTTCGTCCACGTCTCGCCAGTGGACGCCGAATCCTCCGCCGGCCACGCGCCAATTCGCGCGTTGCTCGCGCGTCGCCGAAAGCAGACGGGGGTACCACACGAGCGGCACCGAGATCGTACGGCCGTCCAGGAGATCGACGACTAGGACG
>JACOVB010000289.1 GCA_016177555.1 Candidatus Rokuibacteriota bacterium | reverse complement strand
CCTGGGTGCAACCAACGGACAGGAGGACTCCATGACACGCATCATCGCAGTGGCAACGATGGTGGCCGCGCTCATCGTGAGCGGATGGGTCGGCCCGGCGGCGGCCCAGGCGCCCATCGAGAGCGAGCTGGCGCTGATCACGCCCGTCTCCAAGTTCATCCACGACGCGGCGCTCAAGGCCTTCGCCGAGTACGCCAAGGAGAAGTGGAACATCGCCGTCAAGGTGAGCGCGATCCCCGCGGGCACGCCGGTGGCCTACGGGCGCATCACCGAGTGGAAGGGGAAGCCCGACGTGGACATCTTCTGGGGCGGCGAGTCGGCGCTGTTCGAGAAGCTGGCCGAGCAGAAGCTGCTGCAGAAGGTGGAGATCTCCAGGGAGGCCTGGGACTCGATCCCCGCCGCCATCGGCAAGCCCAAGCCGATCCCGCTCAAGGACAAGGACGGCTACTGGGTGGGGACGGCGCTCGAGCCGTACGGGCTTGTCTATCATCCGAAGCGGATCCAGCGCCTCGGGATCCCGGAGCCCAAGGAGTGGGAGGATCTCCTCCAGCCGAAGCTCAAAGGGGAAGTCGCCCAGTGCGCGCCGACGCGGTCGTCCTCCTCCAACGCGACCTACGAGGTCATGCTCTCCATGTTCGGCGAGGAGAAGGGCTGGGACTGGCTCCGCCGACTCGCCGGCAATACCGGGCACTTCACCGCCCGGAGCCGCGACGTGCCGACCGTGGTGGCCAAGGGCGAGTTCGCCGCCGGCTTCGCCGTGCCGTCCTACATGGCGTTCGAGGAGAAGCTCGCGGGCTTCGACATCAAGTTCGTGGCGCCGAAGAACGCCTTCGTGACCCCCGAGCCCATGGCGATCCTGGCGGGCGCCCGCAATCCGAAGGCCGCGCGCGCCTTCATCGAGTTCCTGCTGACGGAGCGCGGCCAGAAGGTCTTCATGGAGCGCGGGCTGTTTCCCATCACGCCCCGGTACAAGGTCCAGGGCGCGCCGGGCTCCACGGCCGAGCTGGCGGTGCAGTTCACGGGCGGCGTCCGCTCGTACTTCGACCAGGAAGTCTCCAATGTCTATGACGAGGGCATCGCCGCCAGGCGCTCCGACGCTGTCAAGACCAGGTTCCGCTCGGACATCGAGGCCAGGTGGGACGAGCTGAAGAAGAAGTGAGCGGAAGGGCGGGCCCGGAGCGCGCGCCGTGAAGATCGCCATCTCCGGGCTCGTCAAGGGCTTCGGCGCCGTCACCGCCGTCGACCATGCCGATCTCGTCGTGGCCGACGGCGAGCTGTTCACGCTGCTCGGCCCCTCGGGCTGCGGCAAGACCACCCTGCTCCGGCTGCTGGCGGGTTTCTCTCAGCCCGATGCTGGCGAGATCCGCTTCGGCGACCGCGTGGTGAACGGGCTGGCCCCCTACGAGCGCAATATCGGCATGGTCTTCCAGAACTACGCCCTCTGGCCCCACATGACCGTGGCCGCCAACGTCGCCTACGGCCTCAAGCTCCGCAAGCTCTCCGCCGCGGAGATCGCTTCCCGGCTCGCCGAGGGGCTCCGCAAGGTGAACCTGGTGGGCTTCGAGCACCGCTACCCCGGGCAGCTGTCGGGAGGGCAGCAGCAGCGCGTGGCCCTGGCGCGGGCGCTGGTCCTGAACCCCGACATCCTGCTGCTGGACTAGCCGCTGTCCAATCTCGACGCGAAGATCCGCGTCCAGGTCCGCGCCGAGATCCGCAAGCTCCAGCAGGAGCTGCGCATCACCACCGTCTACGTGACGCATGACCAGGAGGAAGCGCTCTCGCTCTCGGATCGCGTGGCCGTCATGAAGGACGGGCGGGTGCTCCAGATCGGCACGCCGAAGCAGCTCTACGAGCGGCCGCGGACGCGCTTCGTGGCCGACTTCGTGGGCACCAACAACCTGGTGCCGGGGCAGGTGCGGGAGCGGCGCGGGGACCGCCTGGTGGTGGAGACAGCGCTGGGCCGGCTTCTCGCGATCCCGAGCGACCCCTCGGCGGTTGCGGAGCGCTGCGTGCTGGCCATCAGGCCGGAGAACATGACCATGGCGGGGGCCGCCGCCGCCGCCCCCGCCGACGGCAACGTGGCGCGCGGGCGCGTGTCCTTCGCCTCGTACCTCGGCAGCACGCTCCGCTACGACGTGGAGACGGAAGGGGGGCAGGTGCTCAAGGCCGACATCCGCGACCCGTGGCACCACGACCCCTTGCCGCTCGGCGCGGCGGTGG
>JACOVB010000002.1 GCA_016177555.1 Candidatus Rokuibacteriota bacterium | reverse complement strand
GCCCGATCCGGAATACACGCCCCGGGTGCTCGATGTCCTGGGCCGCCACGGGGTGCGTGGCGCCTTCTTCCTGATCGGCGAGCGGGCCCGCCGCGCGCCCGGAGTGGTGGGGCGGATCGTGGCGGAGGGCCACGATCTGGGCAACCACACGTGGAGCCATCGCAGCCTCTGGCTCTGCGGGCCGGCGGCGACGGCCCGCCAGGTGCGCGAGGGCCACGACGCCATTGCCGACGCGGCAGGCCAGGCCCCGCGGTTCTTCCGGCCGCCTTGGGGCATGACCAACATGGCGCTTTTCCCCGTGCTCCGCCGGCTGGCGACGCCCTGCGTGTTCTGGTCGGTGCAGCCGGAGGGGCGGCGGGCCGTGGCCGCCCCGCGGCAGGTGGAGGCGAGCATGCGCCGCGTCCTCCCGGGAGCCATCCTCGACTTGCACGACGCCGACGGCGTGCCGGGCGCGGGCGCGAGGCTGGTGGAGGCGCTGCCCGCGCTGATCGAGGCGCTCTCGGCGAGGGGCTATGCGCTGGTGCCGCTCCGCGACCTGCTGTAGAATCCCGCCATTCTCACCACCGTAAAGGAGCCAGCCACATGCCGCCCACCAAGTCCATCGACCCGCGACAGAAGAGCCGCATGCTCCTCGAAGGCCCTGACCGCGCGCCCGCGCGCGCCATGATGAAAGCCGTCGGCTTCACGGACGAGGATCTCGCCCGCCCGCAGATCGGCGTGGCTCACTCGTGGATCGGCACCATGCCCTGCAACTGGAATCACCGGAAGCTCGCCGAGAAGGTGATGCAAGGGATCCGCGCGGCCGGCGGTACCCCCATCGAGCTCAACACCATCTCCATCACCGACGGCATCACCATGGGCACCGAGGGCATGAAGGCCTCGCTCATCAGCCGGGAAGTCGTGGCCGACTCGGTGGAGCTCGTGGCGCGCGGGCACATGTTCGACGGGCTCGTGACCATCTCGGGCTGCGACAAGACGATCCCCGCCATGGTGATGGTGCTCGGACGACTCAATATCCCGGGCCTCATGCTCTACTGCGGCTCCATCATGTTCGGGCGCTGCGCGGCCGGGGGACCGTTCTCCAACCGCAACCTGACCATCCAGGACGTCTTCGAGGCCCTCGGCGCTTACAATGCGGGGAAGATCTCGGCCGAGGAGCTCAAGGACGTGGAGGATCACGCCTGCCCCGGCGAGGGCGCCTGCGGCGGGCAGTTCACCGCCAACACCATGGCCACGGCCTACGAGATGCTCGGCATGTCGCCCATGGGGTGGAACGGCATCCCGGCGCCCGACCCGCGCAAGGAAGAGGTCGCCTTCGACTGCGGCAAGCGTGTGATGGAGCTGGTGCGGAAGGGGATCACGCCGCGCTCGCTCATCACGCGCAAGAGCTTCGAGAACGCCATCGCCGGAGTCCTGGCCACGGGCGGCTCCACCAACGCCGTCCTCCACCTGCCGGCCACGGCGAAGGAATTCGGCCTGAAGCTCTCCATCGACGACTTCGACCGCATCTCGCGGAAGACCCCGGTGCTCGCCGACCTGAAGCCGTGGGGCACGTACACGGCCCCCGAGATGCACGCGGCGGGAGGCATGGCCGTGGTGGGCAAGCGGCTCGTGGAGGCCGGCCTGATCCACACGGGGGAGCAGACGGTCACCGGACGGACGATCGGGGAGGAGATCAAGGCGGCCGGCGAGACGCCGGGCCAGCAGGTGATCAAGCCGCTGGCGAAGGCACTCAAGCCCACGGGAGGGATCGCCATCCTCCGGGGCAACCTCGCGCCGGGCGGCTGCGTGATCAAGCTCTCCGGGCACTCCAAGGTCAGCCACCGAGGCCCGGCCCGCGTGTTCGAGCGCGAGGAGGATGCCTTCAAGGCGGTGAAGGACGGGAAGATCAAGGCGAACGACGTCATCGTCATCCGCTACGAGGGGCCGAAGGGCGGGCCCGGCATGCGCGAGATGCTTCACGTCACGGGGGCGCTCCAGGGGGCCGGGCTGGGGGAGACGGTGGCCCTCATGACCGACGGGCGCTTCTCGGGTGCGACCCACGGCTTCATGATCGCCCACATCGTGCCCGAGGCCTTCGAGCGCGGCCCCATCGCCGCGATCAGGAACGGCGACATCATCAACATCGACGTGAAGAAGCGGCGCGTGGACCTGGAGATCACGGCGGCCGAGCTGAAGAAGCGCCTCGCCGGGTGGAAGGTGCCCCGGCCGCGCTACACGAGCGGGGTCTTCCACAAGTACGCGAAGACCGTCTCCAACGCCTCCGAGGGCGCCGTCACCGGCTGAGGTCTGCGGGGGATCTACGCGGTGTAGTCGAGGCGAGCCGGGGCCGGGGCGCCGCCGACGAAACCCGTGGGGTATCGTGGTCGAGGTGGGCGCCCCGGCCCCGGCTCGCCGCTCCGCGCGGACGCGGATGCTAGAATGGCCGCATGACGGCCGCTTCTTCTCGTGCCGCTCTCCTCGTCGCGGCCTGCCGACGGCGCATCCTCGTTCTCGACGGCGCCATGGGCACCATGATCCAGGCGCGCAACCTCGGCACGGCCGATTTCGGCGGCGAGCGGTACGAGGGGTGCAACGAGCACCTCAATCTGACCCGCCCCGACGTGATCCGATCTGTCCACGACGGGTATCTGGACGCCGGTGCCGACCTGATCTCGACCAATTCCTTCGGCTGTGCCCCCTATGTGCTTGCCGAATATGGACTGACTGAGCGGTGCCACGACATCACGCTGGCCGCGGCCCGTCTGGCCAGGGAGGCGGCGCTGGCGGTTGAGACCCGCGAGCGGCCGCGGTTCGTCGTGGGCGCCATGGGGCCTGGGACGCGGACGATCACGGTCACGGGCGGCGTCACCTTCGACCAGGTCATGGAGGGCTATCGGGTCCAGGCGCGGGCCCTCATCGAGGGCGGCGTGGACGCGCTCCTCCTCGAGACCTGCCAGGACACGCTGAACGTGAAGGCGGCGGCCCTCGGGATCCGCCGCGCCATGGCGGAGCAGGGCGTGGACTTGCCGCTGATGGTGAGCGGCACGATCGAGCCCATGGGCAGCATGCTGGCGGGGCAGGGGGTGGAGGCGCTCTATGCCTCCCTCGAGCACCTTCGCCTCTTCTCCATCGGGCTCAACTGCGCCACCGGGCCCGAGTTCATGACGGACCATCTCCGGTCGCTCTCGGCGCTGGCGACGTGCCTGGTCTCCTGCTACCCGAACGCGGGGCTCCCCGACGAGCACGGCCACTACGAGGAGACGCCGGATAGCCTCGCGCTCAAGATGCGCCGGTTCGTGGACGAGGGGTGGGTCAACGTGATTGGCGGCTGCTGCGGGACGACGCCCGCCCACACCCGCGCGCTCGCGGCCCTTGCCGGCGGCAGGTCTCCGCGCCGGCCGGCGCCGGCGGACGCGGCGGCGGTGAGCGGGATCGACGTGCTCTACCCCGACGAGGACACGCGGCCCGTGCTCGTGGGGGAGCGCACCAACGTGATCGGCTCGCGCCGCTTCAAGGCGCTGATCGCCGAGGAGAAGTTCGAGGAGGCCGCCGAGATCGGGCGCGCCCAGGTCCGGAGCGGGGGACAGGTGCTGGACGTCTGTCTGGCCAACCCGGACCGGGACGAGATGGCCGACACGGAGCGGTTCCTGGATCGCCTCACCCGCAAGGTGAAGGTTCCGCTGATGATCGACTCCACCGATGCCGCCGTCATCGAGCGAGCGCTCCGGATGTGCCAGGGCAAGGCCATCGTCAACTCGATCAACCTGGAGGACGGCGAGGAGCGCTTCGAGCGCGTGGTGCCGCTTCTGCGGGCGTACGGCGGCGCCGTCGTCGTCGGGTGCATCGACGAGGACAAGCAGCAGGGCATGGCGGTGACGCGCGAGCGCAAGCTCGAGGTCGCCGAGCGCGCCCACGCGCTCCTGACGGAGAAGTACGGGCTGCCCGCCCGCGACCTCATCTTCGATCCGCTCGTCTTCCCGGTCGGCACGGGAGACCGGGGCTACGTCGGGTCGGCCGTGGAGACCATCGAGGGGCTCCGCGCCATCAACGCCCGCTTCCCGTCTTCGAAGACCATCCTCGGGATCTCCAACGTCTCCTTCGGCCTGCCGGAGGCCGGACGCGAGGTACTGAACGCGGTCTTCCTCTACCACTGCACCAAGGCGGGGCTCGACTACGCCATCGTGAACACCGAACGGCTCGAGCGCTACGCCTCCATCCCCGACGAGGAGCGGCATCTCGCCGAGGACCTGATCCACATGCGCGGGGCGGACGCGCTGGGGGCCTTCGCGTCCCACTTCCGCGGGCGGAAGAAGGTGGCGCGAGTGGCGGCCACCTCGCTC
>JACOVB010000283.1 GCA_016177555.1 Candidatus Rokuibacteriota bacterium | reverse complement strand
GCTCGACGCCGAGCTGGCGGGAGAGGCGGTCGAGCTTGAGGATCGGCGTCGGACAGAGCGCGAGCGGATAACGCGGCGGCATTGCCATGCCGTCATGGTAGCACGCGCCTCTCCCACCCCGGCCCGGCGCTCCCGGAACGGGCGTCAGGGCGTTGCCTGCTCCGTCTTCAGAGTGACCGCGATGGGGGCGAAGTCGTAGGAGGGGAAGACCTGGTAGCGGAAGGCGCCCCATGCCTTCTGCTCCATGTACCGGTTCAGCGCGCGCACCTTGTCGGCCTTGACTCGGAGGTGGATCACGAAGCCGAAGGACATGGCCACGACCCAGGAGATCAGCTCGCTCCCCTCCGGCGGGAAGTCACGGTAGAAGCCGGTCTTCCTCAGGTGGGCCATGATCTCGTCGAGGGTCTTGGACTGGTCGTGGTGGAGCAGGACCGTGAGCATCACGTGATTGTCGCCGGGCATGGGCCCTCCCTGGTGAAGGCTGAGCTACGGGAACCCTATCACAGGCGGCGACTTCGTCCATAATGGCCGGGTGACTCCCGACCGCGAGACCCTGGCGAACCCGCGGCTGTGGCTCGCCTTCGCCTCGATGCTCCTCGTCTCCGGGCTCGGCAACACCTTCCCGATCTTCTTCCCCGCCCTCCTCGCCGAGTTCGGCGGCTCCCGCGCCGCCACGGCCTCCACCGTCTCGTTCCTCTGGATCGGCGGCGCCGTCCTCGGGCCCCTGTCCGGCTACCTGGTCACGCGCCGTAACCCGCGCCTCGTGGTCATGTGCGGCCTCGGCGCCGCGGCCGCGGGGCTCAGCGTGGGGACGCTGGCCACCTCGCTCCCCATGTTCATCGGCGCCGTCGGGATCGGCGGCGGGATCGGCGTCGGCTTCACCGGCATGGTGACCCAGGCGGTGCTGCTCGCGGATGTCTACGTGAGGCGTCGGGGGCTCGCCATGGGCATCGCCTTCTCGGGCTCGATGACGGGCTATGCGCTCGCCCCGCTGATCCAGGGGGCGATCACCGTGGGCGGGTGGCGCGGAGCCCTCGGCTGCTACGTCGTCGCCCTGGTGGCGCTGATCGCGTGGGGCTGGCGGGTGTACCCGACCCGGCTCGAGGCGCCCGCGGCGCGAGCGCCGGCCGGAGGCGTCACGGCGCCGCGCAGCGTGGGTGGGATCGTCGCATCCGTGCCCTTCTGGGCCCTCGCGGTGGTCTTCGCGGCGCCGCCGCTCTTCGGCTACCTCGCCACGACCCAGCACGCGCTCTACTTCACCGCCCGCGGCCTCTCGGCGGCCGAGGCTTCGGCGCTCCTCGCCATCGGCGGGTTGCTCTCGGCGAGCGGGCGCGCGCTGGCCGGGGTCGCGGCCGATCGTTTCGGCGCGGCGGCGTCGGGATTCCTTTCGTTCAGCTGCTCGATCGTGGGGATGCTGTGTCTGTTCGGGATGGAGGCGTGGCCGGGGCGGCTCTTCGCCTACGGGTACGCGTTCTTCCTCTTCCTGCCGCTCGGGTCCCGGGCGACCATCGTCTCGGTTCTCCTGAGCCGCATCGCCCCGCCCGCCCAGTACGGGATGGTGTTCGGGCTGCTCAGCATCGGGAACAGCCTGGGCGCCGCCGTGGGCCCGTGGATGTCGGGCTGGCTCTACGACGTCACGGCGTCCTACGTCGTGATCTTCCTCTGGGCGACGGGGCTTGCGGTGGCCGGGTTGCTGGCGCTGTCGGTCTTCGTCGTCACGGCGCGGCCGCCGCGCCCGTAGCGCGGCGCCGCCAGCCGCGCGGTCTCCAGCGGCGGCCGGCGCGCACCGTCAGCACGGGGACCAGCCGCCGCGCGGCCTTGATCTCGTGGCCGGCGGCATCGCCGAAGGTGAAGTCACCATCCTCGAGGTCGAGGACGGCCGCATCTCCGGACGCGCCGGGTGCAAGCACGCCGAGCCTGCCCGCCTGGCCGATGGCTCGCGCCGGGGCATCCGTCACGCCGCGAATCACCTCGGCGAGCGGCATGCCGAGGGCAAGGAACGTGGACATGACGCCGAGGAGGTCGTACATCCGGAGCGCCACGGCGGGCTTCACCATGTCGGTGGACAAGGTCGTGGGCGGGAGCCCCTGGGCCAGCGCGGCGCGGGCCACCTCCACGTCAAAGTGGACGCCGGCATGCGCCACGTCGAGGACCACGCCCCGTGCGGCGGCGTCGCGGACGGCCTGGAGGACCTGCCCCGAGGCGTCCAGGATCCCGTGCTCGTGGCCGTTGAAGATGTGCGTGGCGATGTCGCCGGGCTTGAGCTGCTCGAGAATCATCTCGAGCGGGATCGGCGTCCCCGAGATGTGGACCATGAGCCGCGTGCCCGTGGCATCGCAGATGCGGCGGGCCATGTCCAGCACCGGCAGCGCATTGGCCTCCCCCGTCGCCTGGCGCTGGATGCGCACCTTGAGGCCCAGGAGCTCCGGGAAGCGCCGGAAGGCGTCACCCGTGCGCTCCTCCTGGGCGAAGCGGAAGTCCTCGAGCTCCCCGACGCCGGCCGCGAGGGTCACGAGGCCGGTGGCGGCCAGGTGGAGAAAGGCGAGCACGCGGGTCTCGGCGTGATCGATGACGTGCTCGCGGAAGCCCGCGTAGGTCGCCCAGCCGCTGCTCCCCGCGTCCACGGCCGTGGTGACGCCGTTGGGCAGGCAGGCCTCGTCGGGATCCACGAAGAGCGGCTGGCCGCGATGGAAGAAATGGCCATGCAGATCGATGAGCCCCGGCGTCACGAGCTTGCCGGTCACGTCGATGATCTCGGTGGCCGTGACGGACAGATTCGGGGCGACGGCCGCCACGCGCCCGTTGGCGAAGGCCACGTCGAGCCGGCCCTCGACCCCCTGGCCGGGATCGACGACGGTGCCGCCGCGGAGGAGCAGGTCGAAGTCCATCGGCTACGCGCCGTACTTCATCGCGGGGTCCTCGCGAGGAGCGCGGCCAGCGCGGCCGCCTCCCGCTCCTGGAAGCGGACGGCGACGCGCAGCTGCTCGAGGTACTGCTCGAGCGTCTTGCCGCCCAGCACGATCCCCCGGCTCGCGAAGAACGTCTGCACGTCCTGCTCCCAGTCGGCGCTCACGAGGGCCGTGACGCCCTCGTACATCCGCCGGTAGGCGCTTCCCGGATACTGCCGGGACATGGTCTCCCAGTGCTCCTTCAGGAACTCCCAGGCGGGCCCCCGCGAGTAGACGCCGCCGAGCAGCGCGCGCATCAGGAAGGGCGCGTCCTGGCTCCGGACCTCGCCGTTGATGGTGCGCTCCAGCGTCCGGCCGATCAGCGCGGGCTGGCGGAAGGCGGCGAGCGCGTAGAGGTAGCGCTGCTCCTCCTGGGGCGTGCGGGCGCTCTTGAAGCGCTGGAGGAACTCGTCGTACTCGGCCTCGCCGCCCGAGGCCGCGAGGATCGCGATGAGCGCCGGCAGCAGGTTGGGATCCACGGCCGTCTCCTCGCTCCGGTACCCCTCGTAGAACGACCGCGCCCGCCGCTGGGTCTCCTCGTCATTGCCCAGCGTGCCGAGCACGCGCAGGAGGTCGGCGCGGAGCTGACGCGTGAGCTCGGGCTCCTCGGGCTGCCGCTCCCAGCCCAGCCGCTCCACGGCCGTCTCCAGCCGGTGACGGACCCAGGCCTCGAGCCCGGGGCGCACCCCCTCGGCGATGAGCCGGCTCAGGTAGGCGAAGGACCCGGTGAGCGCCGTCCAGACGTTGCGGTCCGTCTCGTCGCGGAAGCGTCCCGTGAGGTCCAGGTACTCGGCCGCGGCCATGGCGCCGGCCTGGGTGAGCGCCAGCGCGTCGTTCACGAGGTTGAAGCGCTCGATGGGCGGGATGCGTGACAGCGCCTTGGTCATGCGCCTGAGCATGGCCGGGGCGTACTGCACCCGGTAGAAGCCGTGGCCCCCCGCGTTGGCCACCGCCCATTCCGGCGGCGCCGGCAGCGCCACGCGCAGCTCGGCCTCCTCCAGCAGCACGCGCTTCTCGACCCAGCCCCCCTTGACCGCGGCGCGCAGCGCGACTGGAATGCGCCAGCGCTCGCTCTCCGCGGGCTCGCCGCCGAGGTAGGTGAAGCGCCGCTGGGAGAGCTTGAGACCGACTCCGTCCTTCTCCACCGTCACCACGGGATAGCCGGGGCGGAAGATCCAGGCGTCCATCACCTCGGGGATCGGCTGCTTCGCGGCCTCGCCGAGGGCCGTCCAGAGATCGGTGGTCTCGGCGTTGCCGTGGCGGTGCTGCTCGAGGTAGAGGCGGACGCCGTCCCGGAACACCTCCGGCCCCAGGTGCTGCTCCAGCATCCGCAGGACCGACGCGCCCTTCTCGTAGGTGAGGAGATCGAACATGGCCTCGCAGTCGCGCGGCGCCCGGACCTCGAACTCGATGGGGCGGCTCGACAGGAGGCCGTCCACGCCCATGGCGGCCGCGCGCGAGACGCCGAAGTTGATCCAGCGCTCCCACTCGGGCTTCCAGGCGTCCACCGCCAGCATCTCCATGAACGTGGCGAAGGCCTCGTTGAGCCAGATGCCGTTCCACCAGGCCATGGTGACCAGGTCGCCGAACCACATGTGGGCGACCTCGTGCGCCACCACGTCGGCCACGCGCTCGAGCTCCGTGTGGGAGGCGGCCGCCTCGTCCACGAGGAGCGCGGTCTCGCGGTAGGTGATGGCGCCGAGATTCTCCATCGCGCCCGCGGCGAAGTCGGGGATGGCCAGCATGTCGAGCTTGTCGCCGGGGTACGCCACCCCGTAGTACCGCTCGAAGAACGCCAGCGCGAAGGCGCCGGCCTCCAGCGCGAAACGCGCCAGGCGCTGCTTCCCGGGCACGCACCAGACGCGCAGCGGCGTCCCGCCCACCATGACGGGCGCGGTCGCCTCGAGGTCGCCGACGACGAAGGCCACGAGGTACGTGGACATCTTCATGGAGTCGGCGAAGGTGACGATCTTGCGCCCATCCCCCGTCGGCTCCTCGCGGACGACGGCGGCGTTGGACACGGCTTGCAGCCGCTCGGGCACCACGAGCGTCACGCCGAACACGGCCTTGCAGGCGGGCTCGTCCCAGCACGGGAAGGCGCGGCGGGCATCGGTGGACTCGAACTGCGTGGCCGCCAGCGCGTGCGCGACGCCGGCCGCGTCCTTGTAGGTACTCCGGTAGAAGCCGTGCAGCCGGTCGTTGAGGGTCCCGGTGAACCTCAGCGTGAGCCGCCACTGGCCCGGAAGAAGGGGAGAGGGGAAGGTGAGCCGGGCGCGCTCGGCGGTCTCGTCCAGCGCCGCGCTCCCCTCCACCGCGCCGCCGCTGGCATCGCGGGCGGTGACGGAGAGGATGCGAAGCTCGGCGGCATTGAGCAGGACCTCCGTCACGGGCTCGCGCACGGTGACGGCAATCGTTTCCTCGCCGTTGAAGGTGGCGGCGTCGAGGTCGGGCTCGATCCGGATGTCGTACCGGCTGGGCACGACCGTGATCGGCAAGCGGTAGTCCATGGTCTCGTCTCCAGTGGCGCCGCGACTCTGCCGCCGGCGCCGTACGGAGGATACCAGAGTCGTGCTGGCGACACACTCTTGACATCGCTCCGGCGGCGGGCCCACACTCCCGGCCTGTGGACACCTTTTCAGAACCCGCAGAGCCCGCCGGGCAGCGAGGTGGAGCTGATCGGCCGCTCCCTCTCGCCCGAGCACGTGGCCGAGCGCGTGCTGCGCGCCGTCCGCGCCAACCGCCTCTACGTCATCACCCACGAGGAGGGGCG
>JACOVB010000281.1 GCA_016177555.1 Candidatus Rokuibacteriota bacterium | reverse complement strand
TTCCAGGCGAAGGCGCCCGCGCCCCGTCGCGCGTGCTCCTCGAAGGCGGCGATGAGCGCCTCGGCCTCCTCGACCTCCTCGCGGGACGGGGTGAACACCTCGTTGATCACCTCGATCTGCCCGGGATGGATCGAGGTCTTCCCGGCGAAGCCCATCCAGACCGCTTCCCGGCACTCGCGGCGCAGCCCCTCGAGGTCGTGGAAATCGGTGTAGACCGTGTCGAGAGCGTCCACGCCGGCCGCCGAGGCGGCCACGGCGCACATGACGCGGGCGTACCGGGGGATGTCGAGGAAGCGCCCCGCCGCGTCCCGGGTCCGGGGCAGCCCCATGGCAGCGGAGAGGTCCTCGATGCCCCACGAGATGGCGGCGACGCGAGGGCTGGCGGCGGCCGTCTCCTTGATGTTCAGCAACCCCTCGGGCGTCTCCGTGGCGATCAGGAGGAGCCGGGTGGACCCGAACGGGATGCCGTGCCGCTGCTCGAGGCGGTCGAGGATCGCCGCGACCTTGCGGACGTCACCGGCCGTGTTCGGCTTGGGGACCATGTAGCCGTCGGGGCGCCCGAGAATGGTCGCCTCGAGATCGCCCTCGGCGTACTCGGAGAAGATCGGGTTCATCCTGACCCAGCGCTCCCGGCCGCCGAAGTCGAGCGTCTCGAGCCAGCGCCGCACGATGGGGCGCGTGGCCGCCTTGAGCTCCGGCGGCACGGAGTCCTCGAGATCGAGGATGAGGCCGTCGGCCGGCAGCGTGAGCGATTTCTGCATCATCTTCTCGTTGCCGCCGGGCACGAAGTGGAGCGAGCGGCGCATGGGCTAGCCCGCCCGGCGCCGCATCATGGCGGCGCGCCGGCAGCGCATGACGAGGTCGCCGTGCTGGTTCCGCGCCCGGTGCTCGAAGATCACGATGCCCCACTGCGGCCGCGATTTCGACTCCCGCTTCTCGACGACCTCGGTCTCCGAGTAGATCGTGTCGCCGTGGAAGACCGGCTTCGGGAACTCCACCTTCTCGAAGCCGAGGTTGCCCACCGTGGTCCCCAGCGTCGTCTCCCCCACGCTCAGACCGACCGCGATGCCGAGGGTGAGCAGGCTGTTCACCAGCGGCTTGCCGAACTCCGCCTTCTGGGCCGCGTGGAAGTCGACGTGGAGCGGCTGCGGGTTCATGGTCATGCAGGAGAACCAGACATTGTCCGCCTCGGTGATGGTGCGCCCCGGCTGGTGCTGGAACACCTGGCCCGGCGTCAGCTCCTCGAACAGCTTTCCGGCCATGGGAGGCTCCTCTCTCTGGGCGCCGCAGCCACCCGCTCGCGCGCAGCACATCATGCTACCATGCGCGCCGGCCGGGGCCGAGGGCGGGACGGCGCTCCTGGTCGTGCCCTCATTCAACTGGTTCATCCGGCATTGGAGTTGAGGCCCTCACTGACGGCGTGGGTCACCCGATGAGTGAAGAAGCTCAGGACGTTCGGTGTGTCCCATTCGATCGCCAACCGCTCGAACCGCGTCGTGAAGCGCGCCCGCGCCTCGGCCCACGGCAAGCGCGCCTGCCGCACCCCCGTGCTCGGCACACAGCACGCGCGGCGGCCGGGCGTGCAGGGAGGTCTTGAGCGTAGCGCTACCCGGCGGCCCGCTTGCGGGCCGTCCGGGTTGAGCGAGGAGTTAGACGCGCGGGTCTCTCGACGAGGCGGCGGGCAACGAACTTGTGCAGTACGCTCGCGATCAAGGTCTGATAGGGCACGCCTTCCTCGAGAGCGCGGGCTCGCAGATCTCTCAGATCGGGCGACGAGAGTCTGATATTGACGCGCCGATCCTTGATCGAGGTCGCCCGCGCCGCCTCGCGAAGTGACCTCAGTTCCGATTTCGACGGCATCGTCGACCGCAGGACGCCACTCTCGTAGGCCCCGATGATGTCCTTCTCGAACGCATCAATCTTCTTCATCATGTTTCACCGTGGCTCAGGTACTCACGCGTGGCCTTCCGGCTCGGGATCACCGTTTTGAGAAAGTACCCGTCCGGCTCCTCGACGTACGGGACCAGATAGGCGTAGCCCTCGACAGCCACCACCAAGATCAGCTGGTCGGGGTACCGGCCCTCGTGAGGATGCCGCAGTACATCCAAGACATCGCCGTCCCCGATGGCAAGTACGATCCGCTCAAATGAGATTCCCCGTTCTGCCTTCAGTGCTTCGTTCTTCTCGGGGTTCCAGCGGAACCTCCTCACGTGGCGAGTGTACTACGTCGTGTGCCTTTTGTCATCACCAGCTTGTGCGCCGTCATCGCGGCCAACTCACACGCTCAGCGGTCGGGCGCGAGCATCGCGAGCGGCCGGTCCACTGCAGCGTGGACGTCGACGCCCGACGGGCCGACACCGAGCCAGTGCTGCATCGGGCTCTCCAAGCGGTTGTTCGACTCCGTGGACGTGGTGTTCCCATTGGCATGGAACGTTCAGGGGCTCTCCAGTCGGAGAACGCGCGGAGTTTCGATCATTCGACGAGCTGATCTGCCCGCAGGAGCAGCGACGGCGGGATCGTCAGGCCGAGCGCCCTCGCCGTCTTCATGTTGATCGCGAACTCAAACTTGGTCGGTTGCTCGACGGGCAGGTCGGCGGGCTTGGCGCCGCGGAGGACCTTATCCACGTAGGTGGCGGCGCGGCGGAACAGGTCAGACAGGCTCGGGGCATACGCCATCAGGCCACCCGCGTCCACGAAACCCGGAAGTGTGTACATCGCGGGCAGCCGGTGCTTCGCCGCAAGGTCCAGGATCTGGGCCCGGTGGCGGAGCGTGAAGGCTTGGGCCGTCACGATGAGCGCTTTGGCTCGCCCGGCGCCGGCGGCCTGGAAGGCGCCCGGGAAATCGCCGGGCTCGCGCACCGCCAGGCTCTGGAGGAAGAGCCCCAGGGCACGAGCCGCCACCTCCACCCGATTAAAGGCCAGCGTCATGCCCGGGTCGTTCGCGCTCCAGAGAATGGCGACCCGCGTGAGGCCCGGAACGGCTTCCTTCAGCAACTCGATCCGCTTGCCGTCCAGGGCCTCGTCGAGGAGGCTCAGCCCCGTGACGTTGGCGCCCGGTCGGGCCAGGCTCGCCACGACCCCGATTCCGACGGGATCCCCCACAAATGCCATGACGATGGGGATCGTACTGCTCGCCCCCTTGGCCGCCAGGACCGCGGGCGCACCCTGGGTGACGATCACTGCGACATTGAGGCGGACCAGGTCGGTGGCGAGATCGGGGAAACGCTGCTCCCGCCCCTCGGACCACCGGTACTCGATGACGACGTTCTGTCCCTCAACGTAGCCGAGGTCGCGTAGCCCTCCGCGGAAGGCGTCGAGCAAGGGGCTCGGCTGCCCCGGCGGCGGCGCGGCCCCGGGCAAGAGCATGCCGATCCTCGGCACCTTCCCCGTTTGCTGCGCTCCGGCAGCGAGCGGCGCGGCGAGAAGCAGGACGGCCAGCACCGTGGTGAGCGTGGTGATCCTCGGCCTCATAGCCGTCCCTCCCGAGCCCTCATCATCGTGGCACACCCCACTGGTCCGCCCAACGCTATCTCTCTTGAACTGCGATATCCGGCTACGTAGTTCTGTATAGCACGACGAACGAGCCCGGCCGATCTCCGTCGGCACTCGCGTTTGCGCGACCTTGCAGGGCACGTCGGGGGCTTCCGAGGGCGACGCGCTGCCCGCGAACCGGGTGGGGCGCGAGCTGAGGCTCCTCGAGGCCGCGGTCGAGATGGATCACCACCGCGTGGTGGACGTCCTCCGCATCCTCCCGGCCCGGCACTGGGTGCGAGACGACGGGACGCTCGACGCGAGCGCAGCGATGCGGCTGGCGCTGAAGCGATTCGATATTCTCTGGCGCGTCTCCATGGGAGATGCACGGGCACGGATCGAGCCGCTCGAGGCTGACGCGAACTCCGTCTGGGTACCGACGGACGGGGAGCTCGACGCCCTCGGCACGGCGCGGCTGAAGCGCCGGCCGGGGCCGAGGGCGGGACGGCGCTCCTGGGGCTATTGACAGAGGCCCGTGAAGCGTCCTAACTAGCGGGCAGGTGCGGCTCGATGTCCCGTCAACGCCACCCCCCAAGGAGACGACAGCCATGACAACTCGGAGGGAATTCCTCAAGACGGCCGCCGGGGCCGGAGTGGCAACCGGCGCGCTGGGCTTCCCCCGCGCGCTGCGAGCGCAGGCCCCGGAGGTCCTCGTGGGAGAGACCCACCCGCTCACGGGCGGGCTCGCGCGCGAGGGCAATCTCGGCAAGCAGGGTATCGAGCTGGCCGTCAACGAGATCAACGCCGCGGGCGGCATCAAGTCCATGGGCGGTGCCAGGATCAAGCTCATGGTGCTCGACAACGAGTCCAAGCCCCCCGTGGCCATCTCCACCATGGAGCGCTTCAAGGACGCAGGCGCGGTGGCCGTCCTGGGCCCCTACGCCTCGGGCCTGGCCTTCGTGACGACGCAGGAGGCGGAGAAGTACCGGATCCCTCATGTCCTGGACGTGGCCGTCGCCGACGGCATCACCGAGCGCGGCTTCAAGTACACCTTCCGCGTCGGCCCGAACGCCGGCATGGGCGCCAGGACCACCGTCGAGTACCTGGGCGGGCTCACCCGCGAGATGCGCCTCGGGCTCAAGCGCGTGGTGCTGATCCACGAGGACGGCCTCTTCGGCAAGTCCACCGCGGACACGCTGGAGAAGCTCCTGCCGGGCATCGGCATGCAGGTGGTGGAGCGCATCCCCCACAGCGCCGCGGCCCCCTCGCTCAACAACGAGGTGCTGAAGATCAAGGCGGCCAAGGCGGACATCGTGATCCCGTCCACCTACTACCCGGCCCACTCGCTCATCATCCGCACCATGGCCGAGCAACGGGTGGACGTGGGCGCCATCCTCTCGGTGTACGGCGGGGCGGGCAGCCAGTACCGCTTCATCAAGGACGTGGGCAAGCTCGCCGACTACATGCTCGACGGCAACCACTGGTACAACCCGAAGCACCCGCGCATCAAGGGGATCATCGCGGCCTTCGAGCAGGCCTACCACCAGCCCTTCGCCTACGAGTGGATGCTGGCCTACCAGTCGGCGTGGGTGCTCAAGGATGCGCTCGAGCGGGCCGGCGCGGCCGACCGCGACAAGGTCCGGGAGGCCCTGACCAGGACGCGCCTCACCGACCAGATCGTCCCGTACCCGATCACGTTCGACGAGAAGGGACAGAACCCCGGGGCGCGCACGCTCCTGATGCAGGTGCAGAACGGGCGCATCGCGGTGGTCTACCCGCCCGAGTTCGCCGAGGCCAAGCCGACGATCCCCGTCCCCGCCTGGGACAAGCGGATGTGACGGAGGGCCTCTGGCCCCTGCGTCACGTGAGTCCCGCAGGCGCCGGGGGGCATCCCCGGCCCCGCCGCCCCGGGGATCGCGATGACGGCTGAGGTCGTGCTGTCGAGCCTCGCCAACGGCATCATGCTCGGCGGCCTCTACGCCCTCGTGGCGCTCGGCCTCACGCTCATCTTCGGCGTCATGAAGGTGATCAACTTCGCCCACGGCTCGCTCATGATGCTCGCCATGTACGCGACCTTCTGGCTCGCCACAACCGCGGGCCTGGACCCCTACCTCTCGCTCCTGCTCACCCTTCCGGCCGCGTTCGCCTTCGGCTACGCGATCCAGCGCGCCGTGATCGCCCCCGTCCTGCGAGCCCCGGAGCACAACCAGCTCCTGATGACGCTCGGCCTGGCGCTCTTCCTCGACAACCTGGCGCTGGTCGTCTTCACGGCGGATCCCCGCACGCTCCTCGTCGCCTACTCCCAGACGACGGTGCCGCTCGGGCCCGTCCGCCTCAATCTCCCGCGCCTCCTCGCCTTCGGCGGCGCGCTCCTGATCTCGGGGCTTCTCTGGCTCTTCCTCAAGAGGACGGACCTGGGCCGGGCGCTCCGGGCATCATCCGAGGAGCGTGACGGCGCCGCGCTCTGCGGCATCCCGGTGGGGCGCGTCCACGCCATGGCCTTCGGCATCGGCACGGCCTGCGTGGCCGCCGCGGGCGGCATGGCCGTGCCCTTCTTCTACGTGTCGCCGGAGGTGGGGAACACCTTCGTCATCACCGCCTTCGTGGTCGTGGTGCTGGGAGGGCTCGGTTCCTTCCCCGGCGCCCTGGTGGGCGGGCTCCTCGTCGGCGTGGTCGAATCGCTCGGCGGGCTCATCTTCCACGGCTCGCTCGCCCAGATCGGGATCTTCGCCCTCTTCGTCGCCGTGCTGCTCGTCCGGCCGGCCGGCCTCCTGGGCGCGCGCCATGCCTAGCAGGGCCGCATGGCTCGTGCTCCTCGCGGCCGCCGTGGCGGCCCCGCTCGTCATCCGCTCCGAGTACGTCATCGGCACGCTCACCCTGATGTATTTCTTCGCCTTCGTCGGCCAGGGCTGGAATATCCTCGGCGGCTACGCCGGGCAGTTCTCCTTCGGGCATGCCCTCTTCTTCGGGATCGGGGCCTACACCTCGAGCCTCTGCTTCCTCAAGCTGGGGCTCACGCCGTGGGTCGGCATGTGGCTGGGCGCAGCCGTCGCCGTCGGGGTCGGGCTCGTCACGGGGCACCTGTCCTTTCGCTACGGGCTCCGCGGCGCCTACTTCGCCCTCGTCATGCTCGCCTTCGCCGAGATCTTCCGCGTGGCCGCCACCAACTGGGACTTCGTGGGCGGCTCCTTCGGGATCCTGGTGCCGCTGCAGGGGCATGCGCCCCGGCTGTTCCAGTTCGGCGACAAGCGCTACTTCTACTACGTGATCCTCGCGATGCTGCTCGCCCTCACCTGGGCCGTGGCGCGGCTCGAGCGCTCGCGCCTGGGCTACCAGATGATCGCCATCCGCGAGAACGAGGCGGCGGCGGATGCCCTCGGCATCAATCCCTATCGCGTCAAGCTCGCCGCCATGGCGCTGTCGGCCGCGGTCACCGCCCTCGGCGGAGCGTTCTACGCGCAGTACTTCTCCTATATCGACCCCGCCATCGGCTTCGGCCCGGCCAACTCCATCGAGATCCTGCTGCGGCCGATCATCGGCGGCGCGGGCACCCTCTGGGGACCGTTGCTCGGCGCTCTCCTGCTCGGGCTCCTGGGAGAAGGCACGCGGGGGCTCGTCAAGAGCTACGCGGGGCTGCACCTCATGCTCTACGGCGTGATCCTCATGGGGGCCGTCGTCTTCCTCCCGCGCGGGGTGATGGGAGCGCTCCGGAGCCTCGGGGTCGGCGCGGCGGAGCGCGCCTGACCATGACGCTCATCGAGGTCCGCTCCCTGTCCAAGCGCTTCGGCGGGCTCCAGGCGCTGTCGGAGGTGAGCCTGTCCCTCGCCCAGGGGGAGATCCTGGGCCTCATCGGCCCCAACGGAGCCGGCAAGACCACGTTGTTCGCCGCCGTGACCGGCTTCGTCCGCCCGGACGGCGGGAGCGTGAGGCTCGACGGGCAGGAGATCACGGGGCTGCCCCCACACGCGATCTGCCGGCGCGGGCTGGCGCGCACCTTCCAGCTCGTCCAGCCCTTCCCCGAGCTCTCCGTCGTCGAGAACGTCATGGTCGGCGCCTTCAACCGGACCCGCTCGGCCGCGGTCGCGCGGCGCCGGGCCCTGGAGGTCCTGGCGCTGACCCGTCTCGCCCCCCTGGCCGGCCGACCCGCGCATGCGCTCTCCATCGGGCTCCGGAAGCGGCTGGAGCTGGCGCGGGCGCTGGCCACGGAGCCCCGCGTGCTGCTCCTGGACGAGGTGATGTCGGGCCTCACCCCCACCGAGGTGGACGAGACCGTGGAGGTGATCCGGGGCATCCGCGAGGCGGGCGTGTCCATCATCGTGATCGAGCACGTGATGGCCGCCGTGATGGGGCTCTCCGATCGGATCGCCGTGCTGCACCACGGCGAGCTCATCGCCGCCGCGACTCCGGCCGAGATCGTGCAGGACCGCCGCGTGATCGACGCCTATCTCGGCGAGCCCCTCGCCGGCAGGAGACAGTGACATGGCCGATCATCCCCCCCTCGACCTGCTGATCAAGCGCGTGCGCGTCGTGCGCCCCCACCGGCCGGCGGTGGAGCTGCTGGACCTCGGCATCCGCGATGGCCGCTTCGCCCGCATCGCGCCGGAGATCCCGGCGGCCGAGGCGCAGCTGGTCTTCGAC
>JACOVB010000280.1 GCA_016177555.1 Candidatus Rokuibacteriota bacterium | reverse complement strand
CGCCGCGCGGTGGCGCTGCCCGCGGACGTGGGCGACGCGGCGCAGGTGGAGGCCATGGTCGCGCGGCTCGTGGCCGATCTCGGCGGGCTCGACATCCTCGTCAACAACGCGGGGCTCGTGCGGGCGAGCGTCGCCGAGCGGCTCCCGCCGGCCGAGTGGGATCGCGGCGTCAGCGTGACGCTGGGCGGCGCCTTCCGCTGCTCCCGCGCGGCCATCGCCCCCATGCGGGCGCGCGGCGGCGGCCGCATCGTCAACATCGCCTCCATCGCCGCGCGCAACATGGCCTATCACGGCGGCGTGGACTACACGGCGTCGAAGTGGGGGATCCTCGGGCTCACGCGCCACCTTGCCTTCGAGCTGGGGCGCGACCGGATCGCGGTCAACGCCGTGTGCCCGGGGGTGACGCTGACGCCGCTGGTGCTGGCCAACTCCTCCGAGGAGGAGCGCGCGGCGCTCGCGCGCCGGGCTCCGCTGGGGGAAGCGGTGAAGCCGGAGGACATCGCCGAGGCGGTCCTCTTCTTCGCGTCGCGGGAGCGGGCCCGCCTCGTGACCGGCGCGAGCCTGGATGTGGACGCGGGACTGTCGCTCGCCTTCACCGAGCCTGCCGCCTATTTCGCCCGCCGGGGGGACTCCCGATGAACGCCGCCGAGTACGCGCTCGACGTGCTCGAGTCGCATGGCGTCCGCCACGTCTTCGGCGTCCCGGGCAAGGGGCTCATGGGGCTCCTGCATGGGCTGGAGGGGCGGCGCGGCCGGGTGGACTTCGTCCTGTCCAAGCACGAGCAGGGCGGCTCGTACATGGCCGACGGCTACGCGCGCGCCCGCGGGGGCCTCGGGGTGTGCCTGGCCATCTCGGGCGGCGCCGCGCTCAACCTGATGGGCGGTGTCGCCTCCGCCTACGCCGACTCCATCTCGCTCCTGGCCATCACCGGCAACGCGCCCACGTCGCAGTTCGGCCGGAAGGCGATGATGGAGTTCTCCGGGATCCACCGCTTCCCCGACCCCGCCCGCCTCTTCGAGCCCATCACCAAGATGAGCCGGATGCTGCGGTCGGCGCGGGAGGTGCCCGAGGCCCTGGAGCGCGCCATCGAGACGGCCATGAGCGGGCGGCGCGGACCGGTGCACCTGAACATCCCGCCGGACGTGCAGATGGACGAGGTCGGCCTCGATCGAGTGCCCCCGCCCGCCGCGTTCGACCGCCGTCCGGTCCCCGATCCGGCGCGCCTCGCCGAGGCCGCCGCGCTCCTAGCCGGAGCCCGGCAGCCGGTGATCCTCGCCGGCTGGGGCTCGGTGCTCTCGGGGGCGCGGCCGGAGATCCTCGCCCTCGGCGAGGCGCTGGGAGCGCCCCTCGTCACCACGCTCAAGGGCAAGGCCGCCGTGCCGGCAGGGCATCCGCTCTGGCTCGGCCACGTGGCCATGGGGGGCTCACCGCGCGCGGTGCGGGTGATGACGTCACCCGAGGTGGATCTCGTCCTCGCGGTGGGGACCACGCTCGGCGAGTACACCAACTTCGCGTGGGACCCCACGTTCGCGCCCAGGGCGCGCTTCATCCAGCTTGATCTCGACCCCGCGGAGATCTCCACGCTCTACCCCGTGGCGCTGGCGCTCGTCGGCGATGCCAGGGCGTGCCTCACCGAGATCCTCCGCCGGCTCTCGCCAGACGAGGGGCGCGCCCGGGGCCGGCGCGCGGCCCTCGAGGCCCTCGTGCGCGGGGTCCCGCTCCACGAGAACCCGGAGGCCATGCTGTCCGCGGGGCGCCCGCTGAGACCCGCCGCGGTGATCCATCGTCTCGCCGCGCTCTTGCCGGACGGCACGCAGCTCGCCCTGGACGCGGGCAACAACACCATGTTCACCGTCCACTATTATCCGCTCAAGCCGGGCGACGGGTTCTATCACGCTGCTGGCTCGGCCGTGATGGGCTGGGCCGTTCCCGGTGCAATCGGCGTGAAGCTCGCGCGCCCGCAGGCGCCCGTCGTGTGCGTGTCGGGGGACGGCGGCTTCCTCATGAACGGCATGGAGCTCGAGACGGCCGCCTCGCAGGGCGCGGCGGTGCTTTGGGTGATCCTGACAAACCGGGTGCTCGGCACCGTGCGCACGTACCAGCAGCTCTTCCGGAAGGGGGACTTTCTCGCCAGCAGTCTCGGGGACATCGATCTCGCCCGCGTGGCCGCGGGGCTCGGCGTCCAGGGTGTCCGGGTGGAAGCGCTCGACGATCTCGACCGGGCGGTGGCGCGCTTCCTGGAGGATCCCCGGCCGACGCTGCTCGACGTGCGGGTGGACCCCGACGAGATCCCGCCCGGCATCATGAGCCGCATGAAGCACTAGCAGGCTGCGGGAAGAGCCAGGAGGTCGCGCCATGGAGCAGCAGGGCAAGGTTGCGCTCGTCACGGGCGCCGGGCAGGGGATCGGCCGCGGGTGCGCGCTGGGGCTCGCGCGCGAGGGCGCCGACGTCGCGGTGAACGACCTCGATGAGGAGCGCGCCCGGACGGTGGCCGAGGAGGTGCGGGCGCTGGGGCGGCGCGCCGTTGTGGTGACCGCCAACGTGGCCGACGAGAGCCAGGCGCACGCCATGGTGGCGCGCGCCGTGGCCGAGCTGGGCGGGCTCGACCTCCTGGTGAACAACGCGGGCTTCGGGCGTCCCCTCCTCGTGGAGGACATGTCGCATGCCGAGTGGGACAAGATCGTGGACGTCAACCTGGGCGGGACCTTCAACTGCTCGCGGGCGGCGATCCGCCCCATGCGCGAGCGCGGCGGCGGCCGCATCGTCAACATCGCCTCGCTGGCCGCCAAGCGCATGAGTTACTTCGGCGGCGCCGACTACACGGCCTCCAAGGCGGGCGTGCTGGGCTTCACACGCCACCTGGCCTTCGAGCTGGCGCGCGAACGTATCACCGTAAACGCAGTCTGTCCAGGCCTCACCATCACGCCGCTCGTCCAGTG
>JACOVB010000279.1 GCA_016177555.1 Candidatus Rokuibacteriota bacterium | reverse complement strand
CTTGAGGACGTCGTAGAGCCGCGAGTCGACTTGCTTCTGCGCGAATGACCACGGGGAGACGGTCAAGAGCATCGCGACCGCGCCGAGGACGATGCCGAGTCCGATCCGCTTCATGAATTCCTCCCTGGCGCGCTAGCGCGCGACGGCAGTGAACGCATCGTTGAGAATGGAGAGGGCCCGCTCGACCTCCGCATCCGTCGTCACCATCGGCGGGACGAAGCGGAGGACGTTCGTGCGGCCGTGGCTGCCGCGCACCTGGAAGATGAGGCCGTTGTCCAGGCAGTGGCGCGCGATGGCGTCGGCCTCCTGGTTCGCGGGCGTCTTGCGCTCGCGGTCGGTCACCAGCTCGACGCCGAGCAGGACGCCGCGGCCGCGGATGTCGCCGATGATCTCGAACTTCTTGGCCATCTCCGTCAACGCGCCCTTCATGCGCCGCTCGATGCGCGCCGCGCGTCCCGGCATGTCCTCCTCCACGATCACGTCGAGGCTCGCGAGCCCCGCCGCGCAGAGGATCGGATCGGTGGCGTGCGACCGCGTCGCGAAGTAGCCGCGTCGGACCGCCTGCTCGGCGAGCGCCGCCGTGGTGCACACGGCGCTGATCGGCAGCCCCCCGCCGAAGTGCTTGGAGAGCGCCATGACGTCGGGGACGACGTCCTCGTGCTCGTAGCAGAACATCTTGCCGCTCTTCCCCAGGCCCGTCTGCGCCTCGTCGAAGATCAGGAGCATCCCACGCTCGTCGCACGCCCGGCGGAGCGCCTGGACGTAGCCGGGCGGCGGCACGATGACCCCGCCGGCGCTGAGGATCGGCTCGGCGATGACGGCCGCCGGCTTGGCGGTGAAGTTGGCGTCGGCCAGCTCGAAGCTCGTCTTGAGACAGAGAAAGTCGCAGCCGGGGTAGCGCGTGGCGACGGGGCAGCGGTAGCAGTCGGGCGTGAGGATCGCGGAGGTCCCCGGCGCCACCGCCGCGTGCTTGCTCCGCTGCCAGCCGAAGCTCAGCGAGCGCGACACGAGCGAGGTGGAGCCGTGCAGGCCGTCGTGCAGCCCGAGGATGTCGTGCCCGCCCGTCGCGTTGCGCGCGAGGTCGACGGACGCCTCGATGGAGTCACTGCCGCTCACGAGGAACAGCGATTTCTGGAGCGGCGGCGTCAGCAGCCGGCCAAGGCGCTCGTGCAGGAGCAGCCGCGGCCGGTTCAGCATGGTATTCGACGCGTGGACGATCGTTCGCGTGCTCTCCGCGATGGCGGCCATCACGCGCGGGTGTCGGTGGCCGAGGGCGGCGCCCATCTGCCCCGACTGGAAGTCGAGGTACTCGCGCCCGCCGGTGTCCACGACGGTGCTGCCCGAGGCCGAGGCGAGCACCGGCCGGTGCTCGAGGCCGGCCATGTACGCCGTCCCCGGCGTGGGAATCATCCACGTGTCGACGATCTCCTTGACCTTCGCCCTGTCCATGCCTCTCTCCCCTCCGCTCAGGCCGCCCCGAGGATCAGTCGCGACGCGCGCTCCGGCTGGTCGAGCACGTCGACCAGCGTCGCCACGCCGTGCGCGGCCGCCTCCAGCACCGTCCGGTCGCCGAGCCGCAGCCCGTCCGGGTACATCATGAGCCGCACCACGCATGCCGCGCCGGGCATGCCCGTGACCGGGATGGTGATCACGCCGTCCCGCTCCATCATCGCGAACGAGGCCACCGCCACCGCCTCCACCGGTACCAGCGACGACCGGCGGCCTGCCGCGCGCGCGAGCGCCAGGTCGAGGAGATCCTCGCCGGCGACGGCGAGCCCGGGGCCCGCCATGTACGCGCGCCCGCCCGTGGATTCCTGAAGGAGCGGGAACAGACGCCGCGCCATCTCGCCGCACCGGCGGATCGGCTCGGGATCCCACGCCTCGAGTGCGCGCAGGCCGGCCACGTACTGCGCGGGCTGCGCCTCCAGCCCGAGCGCGAAGGCCCGGGCGCGCGCGCGCCCGACCAGCGCCTTGCGCCCGGCCACAAAGCCGGAGCGCGGGCCGCCGAGATGCTTGTCCAGCGACCACACCGTGACGTCCGGGTCCGCGAGGGCGAGCCCGGGCGCCTCCTCGTAATAGGCGAGCCGCGCCGCCATGTGGGCGTCGTCGAGCATGAGCAAGGCGCCCGCGCCGCGCGCCAAGCGCGCGGCGGCCACGACGTCGGCCGCCGGCAGGTGGTGCTTGGAGGGGCCGATCGTGCTGATCACCACGAGCCGCGGCCGCGCGCCACTGGCGAGCGCCGCCTCGAACGCGGGCAGGCCGATGACCTCTTCGAAGCGGCCGCGGGCCAGGTCCACCGACTGCCGGATCGACGGGTGCGAACGGTCGGCGGGCACGAGCGAGAGCACGAGGTCGTCCGGCGCGAGCGTGGCCAGCATGACGGCCAGGATCCCGGCGCTCACGCGGGTCGCCAGGAAGCCGTCGTGCTCCTGCGGGTCGCCGCCGAGAATCTTGAGCGCCAGTGTCTCGAGGTCCCCGTGGTTCCTGGCGTGGAAGTGGATGTAGGAGCGCAGCCACGCGTCGTCGCCGGGCTTGAACGGAAAGCCGCGGATCAGGCCCGTCAGGTTGAAGACGGCGTCGTCACCGCCGCGCGCGACCCGCTCGCGGATCAACTCGTACCCGTGACGCTGCCGCAGCGTCTCCTCGATCTCGCTCGTGAGGATTGGCCCACGCGCGTACGAGACGGTGGGATCGATCGGGTGGCCGAAGCGGTCAGCGCGTGGCGCCATGCTGGTCTCCTCTCGGGTGCCGGGACTCGGTCTCGGGCGACGGCAGGTACGGCGGCGCCTGCCGGCGCGAGAAGTTCACGACCTGCTGGTAGCGGTCCGGGCGGTACTGGATGCGCGTGTGCTCGAGGGGATGGTCGTCCGCGCCGAAGTAGGTGCGTTCGAGGACGAGCACGGGGTCGCCGAAGGCGACGCCCAGGTGTCGCGCGCCATCGCGGTCCGCGAGCGCCGCGAGCGCCGTCTGCAGGGTGCGGAACGCCGGCCACCCGCAGTACTCCTCCACGAGCAGCACGAGCGGACGCTTGGCGAACAGGTGACGCGGGAGCTTCTCGCCGATGTCCCCGGGGAACCAGACGTTGGAGTACGCGTACGGCCCCTCCGTCGAGGCGCGGACGGCGCGGACGTGGAACAGCGACCGGCTCTCGCCGAGCAGCTCGGCGATGCGCGGAAAGGCGCGCGAGGGTATGGCGCGAGCGGACAGGACCTTGTAGGTGTGGGCGAAGCTCGTGTCGATGAGGTCCTCGACCGACTCGATCGTCCACCGGCTCGCCCGCCGCGCCCGCTCGACGACGAAGCTGCCGCGCCCGGGGAAGCGCTCGATGAGCCCCTCGGCCACGAGCTGCTGGATCGCGGCCCGGACCGTGTGGCGGCTCACGCCGAACTCGCGCATCAGCGCCTCATCCGTGGGCAGGGCCGCACCCGCCGCGTAGTCGCCCGCAGCGATACGCGCCCGGACGAGCTCCTGGATCTGGTGGTAGAGCGGCACGGGCCCCCGGCGCATCAGTGCGAATATACGCATGTCCGGACATTGTGCAACCGAATTCTTCCACCCCACCCCGCCCCGGCAGCGCGCTGCCGGCACGGGGCGGCGCTGGAGGGCGCCGAGGCCGGGTCGCCACGACCCCGCCCGGCGCAGGGCCCGAGGCCATCGAGAAGCGGTCGCCCCTTCCCTCCAGGCTCAGATGGACTTGCCCGGAGGCCGCCTGGATCCGTCAACCGCCGGCGTCGACTTGCCGCCGTCGCTCGAGGACCTGGCTGGCGAGCACATGACGCTGGATCTTCCCGGTCGGTGTGAACGGCAGCTCCTCGAAGACCTCGACCATCTCCGGGAGCTTGTACGTGGCGACCCCGTCCTTCAGGAACGCCACGATCTCCTCCAGCGAGATGCGCTCACCGGGCCGCGGGATGACGCAGAGGCAGTTCCGCTCCCCCAGGCGCGGATCGGGGACGCCGACGATGGCCGCGTGCAGGATCTTGGGGTGCGTGTAGAGGATCTCCTCGATCTCGCGCGGGAAGAACTTCTTCCCGCCGCGGTTGATCATCTCCTTGAGCCTGCCGACGATCTTGAGGTTGCCGGCCTGGTCGAACTGGCCCAGGTCGCCCGTGCGGAACCAGCCATCCGCTGTGAAGAGCTCGGCGTTCGCCGTGGGGTTCTTGTGGTAGCCCAGGTGTACCGACGGGCCGTCGGCCGCGATCTCCCCTGCCGCTCCCGGCGGCACGTCCCGCCCGTGCTCGTCGATGAGCCGGAGCCCCAGGCCCGAGGAGGGCTTCCCCACCGTCCCCGTCACCGCCTCGGGATCGTCCGAGAAGCGCGTGTAGGTGTGGAAGCCGGTCTCCAGCATGCCGTAGAGTTCGATCAGGTGCCCGCGCATCCGCGCGCGGAACTCCCGGATGGTCTCGACGGGGCAGGCGGCGCCCCCGGTGATGACCACCCGGAGCGACGACAGGGTGAAGCGCCCGAAATCGGGCTCGTTCAGCATCGCGATGATGGACGCCGGGGCGGTGGGGATGAAGGTCACCCGCTCCCTGTCGATCAGCTCCAGCGCCGCGCGGCCGCTGAACTGGTCCAGGAGGACGGCGCGGGCGCCCGCCAGCACCGCCTGGACGAGCGTGAGATACCCCCAGTTGAGCCCGAGCGGCAGGTAGATCAGGAAGACGTCCCGCTCGCTCACGTCCATGTCGCGGTTCAGGTTCCGGCAGGCGGACAGGGTCGTGTTGTGGCTGTGGATCACGCCCTTGGGGTTTCCGGTGGTGCCGGAGGTGAACGCCATCCGCATCACGTCGTCGGCCCCCAGGGGCTCGGCCCGCAGCGAGACCGGATCGTCGCCGTACACGATGTCGTCCAGGGAGACGGTGCCGTCCCCCCGGCCGCCGAGGACGCAGACCGTCTTGAGAGCCGGCAGCTTCGGCCTGAGCTCCTCGATCATCCCGACGTAGTCGAAGCCCTTGAAGGCGGCCGGGCAGACGAAGGCGCGGCTTTCGGAGAAACGGTTGATGTACTCCACTTCGCGGCTCCGGAAATCCGGGCCGATCTGGTTGGCGACCGCCCCCAGGCGCTCGAGGGCGAAGAAGACATAGGCGAACTCGACGCAGTTGGGGAGCTGGATCGTCACCACGTCGCCCCGGCCGATGCCCAGCGCCCCCAGCTTGGCGGCGACCCGGTCGACGCGGGCCTTGAGCTCGCCGTACGTGACGCGGTGGCGCCCGTCCACCAGCACCTCGCGCTCCGGGTGGGCCGCCGCCTGCCGCGCCAGGATCTGGGAGAAGGTCTCGCTCCCCCAGTGGCCGGCGCGCGTGTACCGCTCGATCAGCGCCTTGCTCAGACGCGTCTGAAAGCTCATCGCTGTCGCCTCCCCGCCGCCTCCGTCTTCCGGTAGGTCCGGATGAGTCGCCGGTACGCCGCCCCGTCCCATCGCCTGAGCCGGTTGCCGATCGCCTCCAGCACGGGATGGTTCCCGCCGGCCGAGTTCCTGAACACCGTGCGCGGCGGCACCCGCGTCTTCGGGTACACCACCGACCCAGCGGCGACCAGGGCGCCGGCCCCGATCCGGGCGCCGTCGAAGACCACGGCATTGGCCCCGATCACCGCTCCCGCCGCCACGGAGCACCCGTGCAGGATCACCCCGTGGCCGATGACGCACCGCCGGCCGACGACGACCCGCCCGTGCACCACCACGTTGTCCTCGACGAGGCTGCCCTCGCCGATGACGATGGGCTGGGCGTCGCCGCGCAGGACGGCCCCGAACCAGACGCTGGCGTCCCGCTTGATCGTCACGCGGCCGATGATGTAGGTCCCCGGCGTGACGAACGCGGTGGAGTGGATCCGGGGCCGGTGACGGCCGTAGGGGAAGACACCGTCCGGCCTCACGCCGAGTCCGCCCGGCGCTTCCGCAGCGTCGCCGCGAGCCCTCCGGGCTTGAATCCTCCACCCTCCCGCTCGACCGCGTCCCACCACTGGCCATACTCTTCGCTCCGCTTGGCGGCCACGTGGAGGAGGAAGTGGTGCTCCCACGCCCGCCCCTGCCCCATGAAGTCCTGCGTGTCGTTGATGGTCTTCTTCACGGCGCGGACGGCGAAGGCCGGCAGCGCGGCGATCCGGAGGGCGAGCGCCGTCACCTCCTCCTCCAGCCTGTCGCTCGGGACCACGCGGTTGACGAGCCCCAGCCGCTGGGCGTCCTCGGCCGTCAGCGCCTCCGCCGTCCAGAGGAGCTCCTTGGCCTTCCGGGCCCCGATCTCCCACGGCTCCACCAGGAGCTGGACGCCGGCCAGCGCCATCTGGAGCACGGGGTTCGAGAACCGCGCGGTCTCGTCGCAGACGATCAGGTCGCACATGCACGCCAGCATCAGTCCGGCCGCCACGCAATGCCCGTGGACCTGCGCGATGGTGGGCTTCGGGAGATTCCGGATCCTGAGCATCTTCTCGATGAAGGTCTCCCGCTCCATGTCGAGCCGCGTCTGGTAGGTGTAGCCGCGCCGGTCGAAGCCCGGGTACTCCAGATCGTGGCCGGCGGAAAAGGCGCGCCCCTCCCCGGAGAGGATGATGACACGGACGCCGGGATCGGCCGCCGCCGCCGCGAACGCCGCGTCCATCGCGTTGATCAGCGCGGGATTCTGCGCATTCAGCTTTTCCGGCCGGTTCATGCGGATCCGGCGGATGGCCCCCGCGCTCTCGACCAGGATCGTCTCGTCGCCCATCACCGGCCTCCTGCCCGCCGCCGGACGTGCTCGATGACCTCCGCGTAGCCGTCGATCTGGCGCGGCCAATCGCGGGAGCTGGACATCGGCGCCAGGACGACGTGATCCGCTCCCGCCTCCACGTAGGGGATGATCCGCCCCGCGCAATCCTCCGGCGGTCCCGTCACGCCGGAGCGCTCCATGGTCCGCACCCCGTCGAGCTGGTACACACGCTCGATGTATTCCGCGGCGGCCTCGAGCGCCCGCCCGGGGTCCGGGTCCACGTTGGCGAACAGGTACACCCCGAAGGTGAACGCCTCCGCCGTCCTCCCCCCCTCCTGCAGGAGACGGCGGAGGTCCGATGACAGGCGCGCGAACTTGCTGGCGCTGGAGAAGGCGGGAATCCAGCCGTCGCCATACCGGGCGGCCCGGCGCAGCGCCGCGTCCGACGACCCGCCAACCCAGATGGGGAGGGAGGGCTGGATCGGCCGCGGCAAGATCTCCACGTCGCGGATGCTGAAGTGCCTGCCCTCGTAGCTGAAGCGCTCGTTCGCCCAGAGCCCCTTGATGATGTCCAGGCTCTCGTTGGCCCGGGCACCGCGCTCCCCCACCGGGATCCGCATCGCCGCGAATTCCAGGGGGTAGTCCCCCCCGACGCCGACCCCGAAGATCATGCGCCCGCCCGATACCACGTCCAGGCTGGCCATCGTCTTCGCCATGAGCACCGGATCCCGCAGCGGCAAGATGATGATGTCGCTGGCGATCTTGATGCGGTCGGTCACGGCGGCGAAGGTGGCCATCACCGTGGTCGACTCCAGGATCGGGGCGCGCCACTGGACGTGGTCCCCGACCTGGACGGAGTCGAACCCGACGGCTTCCGCCCTCCGCGCGAAGTCGCCGAGCTCCTTCTGGCCGGGAATTTCGTCCGAGAAGGCGCCCAGCACGAGCCCGAACCGGAGAGGGGCCATGGCCATCATCCTCCGAGGTACGCCGCCTTGACGTGCGGGCTCTCGCGCAGGCTCGCGGAGAGGCCCTCGAGCACGATCGTGCCGGTTTCCATCACGTAGGTGCGGGCGGAGATCGAGAGCGCCATCCGCGCGTTCTGCTCCACCAGGAGGACCGCCACCTTCCGCGCGCGGTTGATCGCCTGGATGACTCGCCCGATCTCCGTCACCACCATCGGCGCCAGGCCGAAGGACGGCTCGTCCAGGATCAGCATCCGGGGCTCCGCCATGAGGGCGCGGCCGATGGCCAGCATCTGCTGTTCGCCCCCCGAGAGCGTCCCCGCCCGCTGGCGGCGGCGCTCCGCGAGTCGCGGGAAGCGGGCCACGACCTCCTGGAGCGTGCGCTCCAGAGCAGCGCCGTTCCCCCGGAGATAGGCGCCCATCTTGAGGTTCTCGAGCACGGTCATCTGCGGGAAGAGCCGCCGCCCCTCAGGGGCATGGCTCAGTCCCAGCGCCACGATCCGGTGGGCCTTCCAGCCGGCGATGTCGGTGCCGTTGAAGCTGATCCGCCCGGCCGACGGGCGCACCAGCCCCGAGATGGCGCGGAGCGTGGAGGTCTTCCCGGCTCCGTTGGGACCGATAACCGCCACGATCTCGCCGTCGGCCACCGAGAGCGACACGCCGGCCACGGCCACGACGTTGCCGTACCGGACGCGCAGGTCCGTCACCTCAAGCACGCGCGTCCTCCGCCCCCAGATACGCCTCGATCACGGCCGGATTCTCCTGGATCTCCCGGGGCGTGCCCTCCGCGATCCGGACACCGTGGTCGAGAACCGTGACGACGTCGCAGAGCCCCATCACCGCTTTCATGTCGTGCTCCACCAGGAGGATCGTGAGCCCCCGATCCCGAAGACGCCGCAGCGCGCCCAGCGTCTCCTCCCGCTCCCGGGCGGTGAGGCCGGCCAGGGGCTCGTCCAGAAGCACCAGCTCCGCGCCCGTGGCGAGCGCCATGGCGATGCTGAGGGCCTTCTGGTCCCGGTGCGGCAGCTTCTCCACCGAGCGCCCCGCCTGGGCGGTCCCGCCGAGGCCGAGGGAGGTCAGGTTCTCCCGCGCGCTGGCCAGCGCCTCGCGCTCCTTCCGCCGGTACGCGGGTGAGGCAAACAGCGCCGGCGCGAGCCCGTCCGCCGCCCGCAGGTGGGCCGCGACGAGGAGATTCTGGAGCACCGTGAATTCCCGAAAGAGCGTGGTCGCCTGGAACGTGCGCGCCACTCCCCGCCGGCAGATCTCGGACGGCCTCAGCCCCGAGATCCGCTCCCCCTTGAAGAAGATCTCGCCGGCGGAGAGCGAGAGGACGCCCGAGATCAGGTTGAAGACCGTGCTCTTGCCCGCGCCGTTGGGGCCGATCAGGCCGTGGATCGCGCCCGGCGTCACCACCATGGAGAGGTCGGAGACAGCCACGAGCCCTCCGAACCCCCGCGTGACGTGCCTGATGTCAAGGAGCAACGCCGGCCTCCAT
>JACOVB010000265.1 GCA_016177555.1 Candidatus Rokuibacteriota bacterium | reverse complement strand
GCCCTACGACGCCACGTGGAAGGCGCTGATCCGCGCGCTGGCCGCGGATAACGTGCCGCTCCGCACCGTGGCGAAGGACTCGGGCGTCATCTCCTCCGACGACATCGTCTCGCCGATCGGCGTCTTCGCCGACTGCGGCCGGCTGGGGGCCGTGGGTCTCGAGGGCGAGGCCCTGGTGACGTTCACCGTATTCGTACGCGGTACGGCGCCTGGTGAAGGACTAGGCGCCTCATGGCGCCCCGGCTGCCGGAGCTGATCAAGCGCGCGCGGCGTCTGGCGCTGGAGCGGGACCGTCTGGTCCACGAGCTGGCGCGGGAGTGGACGACGGCGCTCAAGGGGCAGGGCTTCTCGCCGCGGGATCTCGACGAGCTCTGGGCGGGGCTGACCGAGGAGGCCGTGCGCCGCCTCCTCAAGACCGCGGCGGGCAGTGTCGGGGCGCAGGCGCTCCGCCGGGAGGCGAACGAGGTGATCGCCCGGGTCAAGGAGCGCGTGGAGACGGGCCTTGCCGCGGGAGGGTAGGGGGAAGGGCGGCGCGGGACTCCAGGCCGCGCTCCGGAGCCTGCCGTCGGTGGACGCTGTCCTGATCTGGCTCGAGTCCGAGCCCGCGATCCGCGGCATGCCGCGGCGGCGCGTGACCGAGGCCGTGCGCGAGACGCTCGCCCAGGAGCGGCGGCGGCTCCTCGGGGCAGGGGAGAAGCCGAGCGCGCCGGCCGACGCGCTCGGGATCGGCGGCCGCGTGGTCGCGCAGCTCACGCGTGCGGGCGCCTTCTCGCTCGGGCCCGTGATCAACGCCACGGGCGTCGTGCTCCACACCAACCTGGGGCGCGCCCTCCTGTCGCCGCTCGCCCAGGAGCGGCTCCTCCGCGTGGCCGCCGCCTACTCCAACCTCGAGATGGACATCGCCACGAAGGAGCGCGGCTCGCGGTACAGCCACGTGGCCGGCCTCCTCCGCCGCCTCACGGGAGCGGAGGCGTCGCTCGTCGTCAACAACAACGCCTCGGCCGTGCTCCTGGCGCTCGAGAGCCTGGCGCGGGGCAAGGACGTGATCGTGTCCCGCGGCGAGCTCATCGAGATCGGCGGCGAGTTCCGCATCCCGGACATCATGCGCCGCTCCGGCGCCGTGCTGCGCGAGGTGGGCACGACGAACCGCACCCACCTCAAGGACTACGTCAGTGCCATCGGCCCGGAGACGGGCCTCATCCTGAAGGTGCACACCTCCAACTATCGCGTGGTGGGCTTCACCGC
This sequence comes from Candidatus Rokuibacteriota bacterium, assembly GCA_016177555.1. The sequence continues at coordinate 2,830 of JACOVB010000265.1, read as the reverse complement.
CGCCGTGTCCTCCCGCGAGCTGGTCGAGCTGGGCCGGGCGCGCGGCATCCCGGTCATGGAGGACCTGGGCTCGGGCTGCCTCGTGGACTTGCGGCCCTACGGCTTCCCCCATGAGCCCACGGTGCCCGAGGTGGTCGCCTCGGGCGTGGACCTGGTCTCGTTCTCCGGGGACAAGCTCCTCGGTGGGCCCCAGGCGGGCATCGTGGTGGGGCGCGCCGACCTCATCGAGCGGCTCGCCCAGAACCCGGTGAACCGCGCGCTCCGCATCGACAAGTTCACCATCGCGGCGCTCGAGGCGACGCTGTACGCCTACGAGGCGGGGACGGCGCTCGAGACGATTCCGACGCTGCGCATGCTGACCGAGCCCCTGGCCGGAATCCGCCGGCGCGCCCGAGGGCTGCTGCGCCGCATCCCGGCCGAGGTGCAGCGGGCCCTGGGCGCGAAGGTCGTCGAGGCGCACTCCCAGGTGGGCGGGGGGGCCTTGCCCACGCTGGATCTGCCGACGGCGGCCCTGGCGCTGGGCACCGCCTCGCGGCCGGCCCAGAGCCTCGACGAGGGGCTGCGGGCGGCCCGGCCGCCCGTGCTCGGCCGGCTGCTGGACGACCGGCTCCTGCTGGACTGCCGCACCGTCCTCCCGGGGGACATCCCCGCCCTCGCCCATGCCGTCTCCTCCCTGTAGATGAAGCACGTCGTCGTGGGGACGGCGGGACACATCGACCACGGCAAGACCTCGCTCGTCAAGGCGCTCACGGGCACGGACACCGACCGCCTGCCCGAGGAAAAGGCGCGCGGCATCACGATCGACCTCGGCTTCGCCTTCCTCGAGGAGCCGGACGGGCTCACCATCGAGATCGTGGACGTGCCCGGCCACGAGCGCTTCGTCAAGAACATGCTCGCCGGCGTCGGCGGCATCGACCTGGCCCTGCTGGTCATCGCGGCCGACGAGGGCGTGATGCCCCAGACACGGGAGCACCTGGCCATCTGCCAGCTCCTCCGTATCAAGACCGGGCTCGTGGCGCTCACCAAGACCGACATGGCGGAGCCGGACTGGATCGAGCTGGTGCGCGAGGACGTGGCCCGCCTCCTCGAGGGCACCTTCCTCCACGCCTGCCCGATCGTGCCGGTGTCGTCCAAGACGGGCGAAGGTCTCACCGAGCTGCGGGCGGCCCTCGTGACGCTCGGGCGTGAGGTTCCACCCAAGGCCACCGACCAGACCGCGCGCCTGCCCATCGACCGCGTCTTCACGGTGAAGGGCTTCGGCACGGTGGTGACGGGCACGCTCACGGCCGGGCGCATCGCCGTGGACGAGCGTGTCGAGGTGTATCCCCGGGGGCTCTCGTCCAGGGTGCGGGGCCTGCAGGTTCATGGTCACGCCGTCGCGCGGGCCCAGGCGGGACAGCGCACGGCCGTGAACCTCCAGGGCGTGGACCGGGCCGCCATCGAGCGCGGGGATGTGCTGGCGCCGCCCGGCGCGCTGCTGCCCACGCTCCTGCTGGACGCGACGCTCGAGCTCCTGGAGGACGCGCCGCGCCCGCTCCGGACGCGCGATCGGGTGCGCTTTCACGTGGGGACCCAGGAGGTGATGGCGCGCGTGCTCCTCGTGGGTCAGATGGAGCTGCCGCAGGGGCGCACCACGTACGGCCGCTTCCGGCTGGAGAGGCCGATCGTCGCCCTGCCGGGCGACCGCTACGTGATCCGCACCTACTCGCCCATCGTGACCATCGGGGGCGGCACCCTGCTCGACGTCGCCCCGCCGCGCTTCAAGCGGAAGGCCCCGGCGCTCCTGGCCCATCTCGAGGTGCTGGAACAGGGGAGCCCCGCCCAGGTGCTCGAGGAGCACCTCAAGCAGGCGGGCGCTGCCGGGCTCCGCCTGGCCGATCTGCCGGCCCGGACGCCCTTCGGCCCCGACCGTCTCCGGGGGCTGCTCGAGGCGCTCCAGCAGTCCGGCGCCGTGGTGGCGGTGGACCGCGAGTGGTACATCCAGCGCGACGCCAGCGACCGCCTCCGCGAGGAAACCCTCCTGCTCCTCGAGACCTTCCACCGGGAGAACCCGCTCCGCGGCGGCATCTCGCGTGAGGAGCTGCGCAGCCGGGCGGGCAACGCCCAGGAGCGCGTCTTCTCCCAGCTCCTCTCGGTGCTCGAGGCGGAGGGCGTGGTGCGCAGCGAGCGGGACCAGGTGCGCCTCGCCGCCCACGCGATCCGGCTCAGTCCCGAGCAGCAGCACGTCGTGGACGGGATCGAGGCCGAGTTCCGCCGCGCCGGCGCCGCCCCGCCGAGCCCCGAGGAGGCCCTCGGCCGCTCCGGCATCAAGGGCACCGAGAAGCACGAGCTCTTCCACCTCCTCGTGGCGGATGGACGGCTGGTGCGCGTCAAGGAGTCGCTGTACTTCCACGCCGAGGCACTGCACGGGATCCAGGACAAGCTGGTGGCCCACTTGCGGGAGAAGAAGGAGATCGGGCCCGCCGACATGAAGGATCTCCTGGGGGTCAGCCGGAAGTACGCCATTCCGCTGATGGAGTACTTCGACGCCCAGCGGGTGACTGTCCGCCAGGGTGAGCGCCGCGTCCTCCGCGGAGGGTAACGTCTCCACGCCCGCTCGCGCGGAGCCGGGAGCCCTGCCCCCGGCGCCGCGCGCGGTAATGGGTCAATTTGGCCCTCGGTACTGGGGCAAGTTGTGAGCCAGACGAGGCACGAGGGAGCCAGCGACACGAGGCGTACTCCCTGTACGTTGAGCGTCGCTGGCGACCGAGTAACGAAGTATGGCGAAGCACATTGACCCAGTACCCCGCGCGCCGTCGCGTTGACAACCCTCCCCGCCCGGGTTAGGGTG
>JACOVB010000264.1 GCA_016177555.1 Candidatus Rokuibacteriota bacterium | reverse complement strand
GTGGAGGGCGATGTGGACCGCGGCAGGGAGATCCCGCTCTGAACATGTCCAATCCAGCCGGGCGCGCGGGCCGGTGGGGGGGGCTGGGGGAGGAGCGGCGCTCGCCCCCCCCCAGGGCGAAGTAACCATGCCCATCAAGGCCGTGCGCGGTGTGCGCGACATCCTCCCCGGCGAGGCTCCGCGGTGGCAGCGCGTGGAGGCTGCCGCGCGGCGCGTCTTCGAGGCCTACGGGTACCGGGAGATCCGGCTGCCGCTCTTCGAGCGCACCGAGCTGTTTGCGCGGGGGATCGGATCTGCGACCGACATCGTCCAGAAGGAGATGTACACGTTCGAGGATCGGAGTGGCGAGTCGGTGACCCTCAGGCCGGAGGCCACGGCCTCGCTCTTGCGGGCCTACATCGAGCATGGGTTTCAGGTGGAGCCCAAGCCGGTGCGGCTGTACACCATGGGCCCCATGTTCCGGTACGAGCGTCCACAGGCCGGGCGCTACCGCCAGTTCCATCAGGCCGACGTCGAGGCGCTGGGCGAGACGCATCCGGCCGTGGACGCCGAGGTCATCGCGATGCTCATGGACTTCTTCGGCGCGCTCGGCCTGGCGGAGCGGCTGGAACTCCACGTGAACTCCATCGGAGACGCCGCCACGCGCCCGGCGTACCGGGCGAAGCTGCTCGACTACTTCTCGCCGCGCGGCGGAGAGCTCTGCGCGGAATGCCGCGGGCGCCTCGAGCGCAATCCGCTCCGCGTGCTCGACTGCAAGACGCCCGGCTGCCAGCCCGTCATCGAGAAGGCCCCCTCGATCCTCGACTCGCTGACCACCGAGGCGGCGGAACACTTCGAGCGGGTCCGGGCGTGCCTGGATGCCATGGGGATCGTGTACGCGGTGAACCCGAGGCTGGTTCGGGGACTGGATTACTATGTCCGCACCACCTTCGAGGTGCTCACCACGGAGCTGGGCGCGCAGAATGCGGTGGCGGGCGGTGGACGCTACGACGGGCTCATCGAGCAGCTCGACGGCCCGCCTGACCCCGGCATCGGCTTCGCCATCGGCCTCGAGCGGGTGGTCCTGCTGCTGGGAGATGGGGAATCAACCGCCGTGCCCGTGGTTGTCCTGATCCCCCTCGGGAACGCGGCGCTCTCCCGGCTCCTCGGCATTGCCCGCGATGCCCGCCGCCGGGGCGCCCGGGTGGATCTCGGCTATGGCACCCGCAAGCTCCCGCGCGAGCTCGAGCGAGCGAACCGGCTGGGCGCGGGCGTCGCCGTGATCGTCGGGGACAACGAGCTCGCCAGCGGGCAGGCTCTTCTCCGTGAGATGAAGTCGGGGGAGCAGCGCGCCGTGCCGCTGGAGGGCCTCGCCGACGAGCTGGTGGGGCTCGCCGGGCGGCGGGGGACGGCGCCATGACCGAGGCGCGCGTGGAGGCCCTCGGCGGCTGGAAGCGAACGCATAGCTGCGGGGATCTGCGCTCCGAGCACATCGGGCAATCGGTGACCGTCATGGGCTGGGCCTTCAGGCGGCGGGACCACGGGGGGCTGATTTTCCTGGATCTTCGCGACCGCGAAGGGCTGACCCAGTGCGTCGTCAACCCGGCGGAGGACAGCGATGCTCACGGGCGGGCCGAGTCCGTGCGGGGGGAGTTCGTGCTCGCCGTCCGCGGCACGGTGGGGGCGCGCCCGCCCGGGACCGAGAACCCGAAGCTCGCTACCGGCGCCGTCGAGGTGCAGGTGACGGAGCTCAGGATCCTCAACGATTGCCGTCCGCTCCCGTTCCAGCTCGAGGACGACGCCGAGGTGGACGAGACGCTCCGGCTCAAGTACCGCTACCTGGACATGCGTCGGCCGTCGGTGCTCCGCGCGTTCCAGATCCGCGATCAGGTCTGCCGGGCCGTTCGCGGCTATCTGCATGCCCAGGGGTTCCTCGAGGTGGAAACGCCTTTTCTCACCCGGTCCACCCCCGAGGGCGCACGGGACTTCCTGGTGCCGAGCCGTCTCCAGGCGGGGAGCTTCTACGCGCTCCCGCAGTCTCCCCAGCTCTTCAAGCAGCTCCTGATGGTGGCCGGGTTCGAGCGCTACTTCCAGATCGTCCGCTGCTTCCGCGACGAGGATCTGAGACGGGACCGGCAGCCCGAGTTCACCCAGATCGATATCGAGACGTCCTTCCTGGACCGCGATGACTTCCTGCCCATCATCGAGGGGATGGTGGCGGAGGTCTGGCGCCAGGTGAAGGGCGTCGAGCTCGCGCTGCCCTTTCCCCGCATTGCCTACGACGAGGCGCTGGCGCGTTACGGCTCCGACAAGCCGGACCTGCGCTTCGCCATGGAACTGCGCGATGTGTCCGTGCTCTTCGCCGGCGGGGAATTCCAGGCCTTCGCCCAGGTCGTGGCGGGCGGCGGAGCGGTGAAGGCGCTCCGGGTGCCCGGAGCAGCCGGGATGAGCCGCAAGGAGCTGGACGATCTGACCACCGAGGCCAGGCAGCTGGGGGCGAAGGGGCTCGTGTGGATCAAGGTGACCCCGGAGGGGCTCCAGTCGCCTGTCGCGAAGTTCCTCCACCTCGTGGAGGAGCGCCTGCTCGGGCTGCTGGAGGCCTCCCCGGGTGACCTGATGCTCCTCGTCGGCGACGCGCCGGCGGTGGCCGCGTCGGTGCTCGGACGCTTCCGGGTGGACCTGGCCCGCCGCTTCCATCAGATTCCCGCGTCCCGAGACGTCTTCGCCTGGGTCGTCGACTTCCCGCTGGTGGAATGGAGCGAGGACGAGAAGCGCTGGGATCCGGTGCACCATCCGTTCACGGCCCCGCGCGACGAGGATCTGCTCCTGCTGGACTCCGACCCCGGGCGGGCGAGGGCGAAGGCCTACGACCTCGTCCTCAACGGCCAGGAGGCGGCCGGGGGCTCGATCCGTATCCACCAGCAGGCGGTGCAGGAGCGGCTGTTCGGGCTCATCGGCATCTCGAAGGAGCAGGCGCGAGCGCGCTTCGGATTTCTCCTGGACGCCCTCGAATTCGGCGCGCCACCCATGGGGGGCATCGCCTTCGGGCTTGATCGTCTCGTGGCCACCCTGACGGGCCAGGAGTCCATCCGGGAGGTGATCGCCTTCCCCAAGACGCAGAAGGGGACATGCCCCCTCACTGACGCGCCGGCGCCGGTGGATGCGCTGCAGCTCCGGGAGCTCGGCATCCGGATCGTGGAAGCCCCGAGGTCCCCGTGATATCCTCGAAGCCAGAGGCATATCCACTCGTTGACTGAAGCCACCAGCGTCACGCGCCGCATCGATGTCCCCCCGGACCTGAACCTTCCGACTCTTCTCGGTCGCAACGACGAGCACCTGCGCTCCCTGGAATCCCAGTACGGCGTGCGGATCAGCGCGCGGGGCCACCAGATCACGATCAAGGGGGGGGAATCGCAGGTCGAGCACGCGGAGCGGGCGATCCGGGCACTCGCGGACATGGTGAGAGTGCGGGCGCCCGTGGGTGCCGCCGAGATCCGTGCGGCGCTCCGCGTCGCCGAGACCGACCCGGGGGCGGACCTCAAGTCCCTCTTCGCGGATGTCATCCCCGTGCCCTCGCGGAAGAAGCTGATCACCCCGAAGACGGTGAACCAGAAGCGCTACCTGGACGCCATCCGGGCCTACGACCTCGTCATCGCCATCGGCCCGGCCGGTACCGGCAAGTCCTACCTGGCGGTGGCGATGGCGGTGGCGGCGCTCATGAACCGGGAGGTGGCCCGGATCATCCTGACCCGCCCCGCCGTGGAGGCGGGCGAGCGGTTGGGATTCCTTCCCGGCGACCTGGCCGAGAAGGTACACCCGTATCTGCGTCCGCTGTACGACGCGCTGTACGACATGATGGAGGCCGAGAAGGTCGCGTCGCTCAGCGAACGGGGCACCATCGAGATTGCGCCCCTGGCCTACATGCGGGGGCGCACGCTCAACGATGCGTTCATCATTCTCGATGAGGCGCAGAACACGACGTCCGAGCAGATGAAGATGGCGCTAACCCGCCTCGGCTTCAACGCGAAGATGGTTGTCACGGGGGACGTCACCCAGGTTGATCTGCCCGCCAGCCGTCCCTCTGGGCTCATCGAGATCCAGGCGGTCCTCCAGGGAATCGACGGGATCGAGTTCGTGTACTTCGACGACCGGGACGTCGTGCGCCACGACCTGGTCGGGGCGATCGTCCGGGCCTATGATCGCGCCCAGCCCTCGGAGCAGCGTCGCTCGGGGCTCCGGGCGGGACGGCCGTTCGAGGAGGCTGCGGGCCCGGCGCCCGAGTGATGGCCCTCGCCGTCCGGAACCTGCAGCGCCGCATCCGCCTGTCTCCGACCAGGGTCGGCCGAACCGTCACGATTGCACTCCGATGTCTCGGACGGGCGGACAGGGACGTCCACGTGAGCCTCGTGGACGATGCGGTGATCCGGCGTCTCAATGCCCGGTACCTCGGGCGCTCGTCGCGCACGGACGTCCTGGCGTTCAACCTGGAGATCCCCGGTGGCTCCGTGCTGCTCGGTGAAGTCATCGTTTCTGCCGACACAGCGGCGCGGCAGGCGGCGCGGCTGTGTGTGCCCGTGGCGCTCGAGGTTGATCTTCTGGCCGTCCACGGCCTGCTTCACCTGGTCGGCTACGACGACGCTGAGCCGGCGGAGGCCCGCCTGATGCACGAGCGCGCGCGGGAGATCCTCTCCCGCTCCGCGGACCGTCCCGTGCCGGCGCGCCTCTGGTCTGGTCTCCTGCGCGCGTGATGCCAAGCCCACCGCACCGGGCGGGGTTCGTGGCGCTGATCGGTCGCCCCAATGTCGGCAAGTCCACCCTCCTGAACCGGCTCGTCGGGGAAAAGATGGCGATCGTCTCCCGCCGCCCCCAGACCACCCGGACGCGGATCACCGGCATCAAGCATCTGCCCGACGCGCAGATCGTGTTCGTGGACACGCCAGGGCTCCACGCCGGCTCGGGCAAGCTCGGCGAGCTGATGGTGAAGGCCGCCGAGCGAGCGCTCGAAGACGTGGATCTGGTGTGCTTCCTGGCCGAGGCGACGGAGCGGGCCGACCGGATCGACGGTGGACCCCTGGCGCGGCTCGCGGGTGTGCGGGCGCCGGTCTTCTGCTGTCTGAACAAAGCCGACCTGGTCACGCCGAAGTCGCGGCTCCTGCCGCTGATCGAGGCGTACGGCGCGCGCTACGCCTTCCAGGAGATCATCCCCATCTCTGCCGAGCACGGCACCACCTGCGACATCCTGCTCGACCTGATCGTCCGGGGCATGCCAGAGCGGCCGGCGTACTTCCCGCGCGAGTCCCTGACGGACCAGCCGGAGACCTTCTTCGTGGCCGAGATCATCAGGGAGAAGATCTTCCGTCTGACCCATCAGGAGATCCCGTACGCATGCGCCGTGCGGGTGGAGGAGCTCAGCGAGCGGGAGCGCCCTGAGTGCCTGTACATCCGGGCCGCCATCTTTGTCGAGCAGGAGTCCCAGAAGGGGATCGTCATCGGGCAGGGCGGAACCATGCTCAAGCGGATCGGCACGTCCGCCCGTGAGGACCTCGAGCGCTTCTTCGGCATCAAGACCTACCTGGAGCTCCGCGTGAGGGTCAGGAAGAACTGGCGGAAGGACGACAACGCGCTGCGGGAGTTCGGCTTCCTCCTCACCTCGTAGCCATGGCGCTCTACAGGACGCGGGCCGTCGTCATCGGTCGCCGAGCCCTCGGGGAAAGCGACCGTCTCATGGAGTTCTACACGCGGGACTTCGGCAAGGTGCGCGGCGTCGCCAAGGCGGCCCGGCGGCCCCGCTCCCGTTTCCTCGCCGCGCTGGAGCCCCTCACGCTCGGAGTTCTGGTCTTCTTTGACACCGGCCGCAGCGAGCTCGTGCGAGTAGACCACTTTGACATCCTCGACCCGTTCGTCCGTGTCCGGGAGCACCTCGAGCGCCTCGGGCGCGGGGCATGGACCGTCGAGTGCCTGGCGCGCCTGTCGGCGGACCGCGATCCGAACGCGGCCCTCTTTGGCCTCCTCGTGAGGAGCCTGCGGGCGCTGGAAGCGGGGATCTGTCCGGCGCGGGTCGCCATCTGCTTCGGCGTCCGCGCCGTGGACCTCCTGGGTCACCGTCCGAGGATCGACCGGTGCGTGGAATGTGGCCGCGCGTACCCCTTCCAGGACGCGGTCCTCGATGTGGAGGCGGGAGGGCTCGTCTGCGTCCCCTGTGGCGCACGGGCGCACGCCATCCCGCTCAGCGGCGCAGCCGTCGGCACGCTCGGCCGACTCCGGGGATTCCGATGGGAGGAGGCGCTCCGGCTCCCCCTGAGCCCTCCCCTTAACGAGGAGCTGACACTCGTCCTGGAAGGAATCGTGGCCCGGCTCATCGGTCAGGTGCCGCGGTCGATGCGCTTTCTCGGCCAGACCCGACGGCCGCTCCCCCCCGTGCTATCCTGACCGCCATGCCTCTCTCCATGGACACCCTGGTGTCGCTCTGCAAGCGGCGCGGCTTCATCTTCCAGTCCAGCGAGATCTACGGCGGGACGGGCTCATGCTGGGACTACGGCCCGCTTGGCGTGGAGCTCAAGAACAACATCAAGCGAGTGTGGTGGCGGGACCACGTGCAGACGCGGGCCGACATGGTCGGGCTCGATGCCTCGATCCTGATGCACGCGACCGTCTGGAAGGCCAGCGGCCACGTGGATCACTTCACCGACCCGATGGTGGATTGCCGGGAGTGTCGCCGGCGGTTCCGGGCCGACACGCTGAACGATACGCCGTGGGTCCACTACTGCGACGCGACGAAGGGGAACAAGTTCACGATCCCGGGCGGCGGGCCGTGCACCCACTGCGGCCTCCAGCGCACGTTGTGCCCCGACTGCGGCAAGGGCGAGTTGACTCCTCCGCGCCAATTCAACCTCATGTTCAAGACGTTCATGGGGCCGGTGGCGGAGGACGCCGCGGTCACCTACCTCCGCCCCGAGACCGCCCAGGGGATCTTCGTCAACTTCGACAACGTGCTGCAGTCCATGCGCCGGAAGCTCCCGTTCGGCATCGCGCAGATCGGCAAGGCGTTCCGGAACGAGATCACGCCGGGGAACTTCATCTTCCGGACCCGCGAGTTCGAGCAGATGGAGATCGAGTACTTCGTGAACCCGCACGACTCGGTGGGCGGCCGGCCGGCGGACGAGTACTGGCACGAGCGATGGATCGAGGACTGCATGGGGTGGTTCCAGCGCTACGGCCTCCAGGCCGGGAACCTCCGGCTTCGGGAGCACGAGAAAGACGAGCTGGCCCACTACGCCAAGCGGACGGCCGACATCGAGTACCGCTTCCCCCTCGGCTGGAGCGAGCTGATGGGGATCGCCAACCGGACCGACTTCGACCTGAAGCAACACGCGAAGTGGAGCGGCAAGACGCTGACGTACTTCGATGAGGAGCGGAAGGAGCACGTAGTGCCCTACGTGATCGAGCCGTCCGCCGGCGTTGACCGGGCCCTCCTGGCGTTCCTTGCGGACGCCTACCGAGAGGAGGAGGTCCGGGGGGAGAAGCGCGTGGTCCTGCGCCTGCACCCGGAGCTCGCCCCCATCAAGATCGCCGTGCTGCCGCTCCTCAAGAAGCGTGAGGAGATCGTCCGGACCTGCCAGGCGATCCGGGAGGAGCTGGCCCGTCTGTGGCCGGCCACCTACGATGACACCGCCGCCATCGGCCGGCTCTATCGGCGCCAGGACGAGGTCGGGACCCCGTTCTGTGTGACCGTGGATGTCCAGACGGCTGGCGACTCCGACAAGGGTGAGGCCGGGGACGGCCGGGTGACGATCCGAGACCGCGACTCCATGCAGCAGGTCCGCGTCCCCATCGGCGGGCTCACCGCCGTCTTCGGTGAGCTGCTCGGCGGCGAGACCTGGAACGTCGTGGCCGGCCGCTTTGGCGTCGTGGCGTCGATGGACGGCGGCTAGGGGTTCTGCTGAGAGCCCACCCGCGCACCCTCTGGCTGGCCGAAACCGGGATCGGCCGCGACGCCGGGCGAGGCATGCGCCGTCGATCCTGACCGCGCGGGCCCACAGGCGTTTCGCGGCTCGCTGCCGCTGATGAAGGCCATCAGCACCGGACGGATGCAGGCCTCGCCGGGATGCAGATCCACCGGAACGACCACCACGCCCTCCGGCACGGGGAAGTCCTGCACCGGCGTTCCTGCGAGCACGCTCGCCATGAACGCGGTCCAGATGGGCACCGCGACGCGGGAGCCCGTCTCGTCGCGCCCGAGGCTCTTCGGGCGGTCATGGCCTACCCATACCCCCGTCACCAGGTGGGGCGTGAAACCGATGAACCAGGCGTTCGAGTAATCGTTGGTGGTGCCGGTCTTGGCAGAGACCGGACGCCCCAGCGCCTTGGCGGCTACCCCCGTTCCGCGCTCCACGGTTCCCTTCAGCATGTGAGTGATCACGTAGGCCAGCTCCGGAGAGAGCGCAGGCTTCCCCTCGGGCACGTTCTCTTCCAGGAGCTGCCCCTGGGCGTCCAGCACGTAGCGGATGGCCGTCGGGCGCATCCAGGTCCCCTGGTTGGCCAGGGCCCCGTAGGCCGACGTGAGCTCGAGAAGGGTCAGGTCCGAGCTGCCGAGGGCAAGGCTCAGGTTCTCGGACAGCGGGCTCTCGACGCCTAGCCGGCGCGCCACGTCCAGGGTTCGCCGGATCCCCACGCGCTCCTGAACCTTGACCGCGGCCACGTTGATGGACTCCTCGAGAGCCTGCTGGAAGGTGACCGGTCCCCGGAACTTCCTGTCGTAATTGTCGGGCTTCCACGGCTTCCCCTTCGGCCCCACGGCGTACTCGACGGGCGAGTCCTCGACGACGCTGGCCGGCGTGAAGCCTGCCTCGAGCGCAGCGATGTACACGAAGGGCTTGAAGGCGGAGCCGGGCTGGCGGCGCGCCTGGACGGCGCGGTTGAACTCGCTCTTGAAGAAGTCGTACCCGCCGACCATCACCTTGATGTAGCCGGTCTGTGGGTCAATGGTCAGGAGCGCCCCCTCGGGTCGCTCGGTGACGGGGGCGGCTCCGGCCTTCTCTGCCGCTTTCGCCCGGCGAGTCTCGAGCGCCCTGAGCCCTTCGCGGAGGGTTTGCTCGGCGCGGAGCTGCATGGTCGGCGACAGGGTCGTGTAGACCTGGAGCCCCCCCTTGAAGACGAGGTCGGCCCCGTACTGCTGTTCGAGGATCTGCTGGACGTACTCCAGGTAGTACTGACCCGTGGTGCGCCGCCGCTCAGGCGGGACGAGCTGAAGTTCCGTTGCGGCGGCCCGCCTTGTCTCCTCCCCCTTCACGAAGCCGACCTCCAACATGCGGGCCAGGACCGTGCTCCGTCGCCGTTTGGCGGCTTCCGCGCGATCGAAGGGGGAGTAGGTGGACGGAGCCTTTGGAAGGCCAGCAAGCAGCGCGCTCTCGGCGAGGGTCAGGTCGCTGACCGGCTTGCCGAAGTACGTGCGGGCCGCGGCTTCCACTCCGAAGGCGCCGTGCCCGAAGTAGATCTGGTTGAGGTACATCTCCAGAAGCCGGTCCTTCGTGTACCGGCGCTCGAGTTCCACCGCCAGCACCGCTTCCTTGAGCTTCCGATCAAGGCTCTTGTCCGGGGTGAGAAAGAGCACCTTGGCGAGCTGCTGGGTGATCGTGCTTCCGCCTTCCACGATGCGTCCGTGGCGGAAGTTCTGGTAGATCGCCCGGGCGACGCCCATGGGATCCACGCCGTAGTGTGAGTAAAAGCGGGTGTCCTCCGTTGCGATGATGGCGTCCTTGAGCGCCTTGGGGATCTGTGTGAGGGGCGTGAAGATACGCCGCTCCACGTGGAACTCGGTGACCAGTTCGTCGTTTTCGTCGAACACCTTCGTGCCGCGGCTTGGCTCGAAGTTCTCCAGGGCGCTGACCGACGGCAGCGAGCGCGGTAGGACGGTGAAGGCCCAGATCGAGGCGACGCCGGCCGCCAGCGTGGTGAGGAACAGGAGGACTCCGCCGGCGAGCAGGAGCCGCCGCAGCCAAGGCCTTCGGGTACGAGGAGAGGGTTTCGCGCGGCGCTGCGGAGGCATCCCCTGGTATTATACAGGGGTGAACTCGAGCGGCGTTCCCCCTCTGGCGTGATGCACGGACCGCCCCCCCCTGCCCCGCGTGCCATGCTTCCCGTCGACGAGCAGATGGCCCGCCACCGCCGAGGGACGGCCGAGATCATCGTTGAGGCGGAGCTGATACAGAAACTTCAGCGCGCCCGGGCGACCGGGACACCGCTCAAGGTCAAGCTGGGTCTCGACCCGACCGCCCCGGATCTGCACCTCGGGCACACGGTCGTGCTCCAGAAGCTCAGAGACTTCCAGGATCTCGGCCACCAGATCATCATCATCATCGGCGATTTCACCGGCATGATCGGAGATCCCACGGGACGCTCCGAGACGCGCAGGCCGCTTTCGTGGGACGAGATCCGGGCGAACGCCGAGACGTACCGCGCCCAGCTCGGCAAGATCCTGGAGATGACCCGGACGCGAGTCGAGTTCAACTCGACGTGGCTCTCGCCGCTCACCTTCGAGGGCGTGATCCGGGAAACCGCCCACCTCACGGTGGCACAGATGCTCCAGCGTGAAGATTTCGCGAGCCGCTATGCCAGCGGGCGGCCCATCAGCCTGCACGAGTTTCTGTACCCGATCGCGCAGGCCTATGACTCGGTGGCCCTGGGGGCCGACGTCGAGCTGGGCGGCACCGACCAGACCTTCAACCTGCTGGTGGGCCGGGATCTGCAGCGGGCCCACGAGCAGGAGCCGCAGGTGGCGCTTACGGTGCCCATCCTTGAGGGGCTCGACGGCGCGCAGAAGATGTCCAAGAGTCTCGGCAACTATGTGGGCATCGCCGAGCCGGCCGCGGAGATGTTCGGCAAGCTCATGTCGGTCTCCGACACCCTGATGTTCCGGTACTTCGAGCTGGTGACCCGGATCTCGCCGGAAGAGATCGCCGGGTTGCGTCGCCTTCACCCGATGGAGGCAAAGAAGAGGCTAGCCCGGATCGTCACGGCCCAGTACCATGGCGAGGCGGCGGCGGCCGAGGCAGAGGCTGAGTTCGTCAGGGTCATTCAGAACAGGCAAGTGCCTGAAATCATTGAGACTGTTGCCATTGTGGCCGAAGGGGAAGGGATCCCGGTCTGGAAGGCCCTGACCGCAGCCGGGATCGCCTCCAGCAACTCGGAAGCCAGGCGGAAGATGGGCGAGGGAGGCGTGAGGGTGGACGGAGAGCGGGTGGTTGATCTGGAACGCGTCCTGGGGCGTGGGAGCCAGGTGGTCCTGCAGCTCGGGCGGCGCTTCAAGCGGGTGCTCGTGAGATAGTTCGGCACCCCCCAAACAATTGCTTGACATCATGAAGCCGTGCCGGTAGCATCAACCTCTGCCCAGCCCGGAGGCAGCTGTCACCAGGGGCGGGTGTTGAGAGTAGGCAGCCGGTCGTGTTGGTCCAGCTGACCTGATTCAACCCACAACGGGGCCGAGACCCCAACCGTTCTTTGAAAATCGCATATGCTACTGGCTCACCGATGAAGTGTGAGCACCATCCGTAACTACTGAGTACCTTGCGCTCGACCGAAGCAACATCTTGGTTGGGCTTTTAGGGACCAGGGTTCAAGTTTCTCGCTTCATTCATGGCGAGTTTGATCCTGGCTCAGAGCGAACGCTGGCGGCGTACTTAACACATGCAAGTCGAACGAGGATCACGGTGTGAGCAATCATATTGTGGTCCGAGTGGCGCACGGGTGAATAACACGTGGGTAACCTGTCCTTGAGTCTGGGATACCCCCTCGAAAGGGGGGCTAATACCGGATACGTTCCTTGGGTCGACAGATCCGGGGAGGAAAGGTGGCGCAAGCTGCCGCTCTTGGAGGGGCTCGCGGCCTATCAGCTAGTTGGCGGGGTAACGGCCCACCAAGGCT
>JACOVB010000263.1 GCA_016177555.1 Candidatus Rokuibacteriota bacterium | reverse complement strand
TCGCTCTGGGGCTTCGACCTGGTGATGTCCCTGGATCCCAGGTGGTTCAGCGGCCTCCTGGGCGGCTACTACGTGGTCAGCACGCTCTACACGGGCTTTGGCCTCGTGACGTTCCTCACCATCCGCGCCAACGCCCGCGGGCTCACCAGCGTCTCGCCGTCCGCCATCCAGGATGTGACGAAGCTCACCTTCGCCATGTGCGTCATGTGGATGTACTTCTTCTTCTCGCAGTACCTCGTGATCTGGTACGGCAACGTGCCCGTGGAGACCAAGTTCTTCCTGCGGCGCTTCTTCAATGACCCGTGGCGGACGATGGCCTTTGTCATCTTCATCGTGGGCTGGCTCGTCCCCTTCGGCTACCTGCTCAAGCGGCTCACGGGACGGCCGCCCACGGCCCACAAGCCGCTGGTCGTGATCCTCTTCATGGGATGGGCGGCCATCTTCCTCGAGCGGATCCTGCTGGTCTTCCCGGCGATCTCGCCGGACGACGTCTTCCCGTTCGGCCTGATGGAGATCCTCATCACGGCGGGGTTCTTCGCGCTCTTCGCGCTCGGCCGCAACCGCTTCCTGTCCCGCTACGGGCCCCTCCTGTAGGGGTCAGGTCTTGCATTCCGACATCGGCAGGCGTACGGCCTTGCCTTGGGATGTGGGCGGGGCACTGGTCATCCTGTACCGCTGCGAGCGCAACAGCGATGGAGCCGGGGCTACGTGTCGGAATGCAAGACCTGACCCCCTCGCGCCCGGTGCTACACTGGCCGCGTGATCTCCGTCGAAGAGGCCCTCGATCGCATCCTCTCGCGCGTCTCCGTCCTCGGAGACGAGCGCGTGCCGCTGCTCGCAGCCCTCCACAGGGTCCTCGGCGAGCCGGTGACGGCGGGCCTCGACATCCCGCCCTGGCCCAACTCGTCCATGGACGGCTACGCCGTGCGCAGCGCCGACACGGTGGGGGCGACCTCCGAGCGTCCCGCGCGGCTCACGCTCGGGGGGCGCGTGCCGGCGGGAGGCGTGGCCGAGCGGGCGCTCCGGGCCGGCGAGGCCTTCCGCATCTTCACCGGCGCGCCGCTTCCCGAGGGCGCCGACAGCATCATCCCGCAGGAGGACGTGACGGCGGATGGCGGCACGGTCGGGATCGGCCGTCTCGTCCCGCCCGGGGAGTGCGTGAGGCCCCGGGGCGAGGACATGCGAGCCGGTGACATCGTGCTCGAGCGCGGGCGCGTGCTGGGGCCGGCCGAGATCGGCCTGCTCGCCACGCTCGGGCATCAGCCGGTGCGGGTGGTGCGGCGGCCGGTCGTGGGCATCCTGTCCACGGGCGACGAGCTCGTGGATCTGCCGGGCGCGCTCGGCCCGGGCCAGATTCCGAACTCGAACACCTACGCGCTGATGGCGCAGGTGCTCGAGGCCGGCGGCGAGCCCGTGAGCCTGGGCATTGCGCGCGATCGGCTGGACGACATCGTCGAGCGGCTCTCCTGGGGGCTCGGCTGCGATCTCCTCATCTCGTCCGCGGGCGTGTCCGTGGGCGAGCACGATCTCGTCAAGGCGGCGCTCGGGCGGCTCGGGGCCGAGCAGCACCTGTGGCTGGTCAACATGAGGCCGGGGAAGCCCGTGACGTTCGGGACCATCCCCGCGGGAGCCAAGGGCGCCTTGCCGGTGTTCGGCCTGCCGGGCAACCCGGTGTCCGCCATGGTCACCTTCGAGCTCTTCGTCCGTCCGGCCATCCTGCGGGTGGGTGGTCACGCGCGTCTGTCGCGTCCCGTGATCTCCTCGCGCGCGCTCCTGCCGATCCCCAATCCGGGGCGCCGCCGCGGCTATCTGCGGGTGACGGTGACGCGAGGGGACGGCGGATACGGCGCGCGGCTCACGGGCGACCAGGGCTCGGGGATCCTGCGCTCCATGGTCGCCGCCGACGGTCTGGCCATCGTCCCCGGAGATACGACGGTGGGGCGGGGCGAGGACGTCCAGGTCATGCTGCTCAGGGAGCTCTGAGGAAGAGCGCCCAGAGGGCCAGCCAGGCGCCGAGCGCCATCGAGGCGAACGTGACGAGGCTGCCGACGCTGAGCGTGGCGGAGTTGGTCAGTCCCTGATTGATATTGCACCCCTCGGCGAGAAGGGCCGCGCCGCCCATCAAGAGCCCTCCCCCGAAGATCTTCAGGAGGCTCCACCCCGGAGGTAGCTTCAAGCGGAAATCGCCCGCCCGCCAGGCTCCCGCGAAGGCGCCCACAGGCACGCCGAGCAGCATCACCATGCTCCAGGTGACCTGGGTCGGGTATCCGACGAGCGGGTAGGTGAGCAGGTAACCCGTGTTGGACGCGAACGTGATGCCGGCGGGACGGCTCCCGAAGCCGGACGCCCACCAGCCCGCTGCGATCATCACCCCGACCGCGATCCCCGTCATCGGCCACGACCACTTGCCGTGCTCGGGTTGGGCTCGCTCACGCTCGCCCGGATTCCCATATCCGCCCGCCTCGCCGCGGCGGCCGCCGCTCAGCTGGCCAGGCAGTGGCCGCGCCAGCCAGACGGCGGCGGAGGCTGCGAGCACCGCGATGACGACCCACGGCGAGACGCCGACGAGCCCGTGGAGCGTCGGCGCCGCACCGCCGAGGGTGACGGCCGGCGCTTGCAGCCACGTCCGCACCGGGGCCAGCACGCCGACGCTGACGGTGGTCGCGCCCATGGCGAAGCCGAGGAGCACGACGCAGGCTCCGATGGCGCCCTCGCCGACGCGATACCACGTGCTCCCCGAGCAGCCGCCGGAGAGGATCATGCCCACGCCGAAGAGCCCCCCGCCCAGGATGTTGGCGACCCAGCGGAACGGCCGGATGGGCACCTCGATGAGTCCGAGCGCCATGAGCGTGTGCACGCCGATCATGGCGACCAGGAGCGCCAGCACGTAGGCGCGGAGGATCGTGGTGTCTCCCATGAGGACGGCGTTGGACAGCGCGCGCGTGAGACAGAAGCCGCCTCGCTGGAGCACGTACCCGAAGAGGAGGCCGGTGAGCAGCGCCGAGACGTACAGGGCCCAGTTGAAGTCGTCCATGGGCGCATGCTAGCCCGCGCCCGCCCGGGTGTAAAGCAGTCCGATGAGCGCTTGCGCGAAGAGGCCCAACCGCGACGCGAGGTCCTCCACAGTCAGGCGACCCCGAAGTTTGACTTGTCTTCGGGGCGGGTGCTACCGTCCGGCTGTCATGCCGCGCGTCCTCTTCCATCCCAAGTTCCGCCGGCTCGCCGGTTGCGCGCTCGTCGCGGGAGCGACGTGGGGCTGCGCGTCGGACGAGAGCGCGCGCCGCGCCGTTGCCGAGCTCGCCTCTGTGCAGAGAGAGCTCGCGGAGATGCGGACGATGCACCAGGGGAACACGCGGGAGCTCGCCGAGCTCGGGTCGCGGATGCGCGGGCTCGAGAGCGAGGTGGCGGGCCTGGCGACGGAGATCAGGAGCGCGGCTCCCGAGCTGACCCGGGCGCGCGCGGCGCTGGAGGAGGCCGACGCGGCCCTGCGGGCCCGCGTGACCCGGAGCGCTCCTCCCGAGCCGGCGCCTGCGCAAGCGCCGGGGGTGGCGTCCGCCGCGAGAGCCGCGCCCGCCACCGAGCCGACCCCCGAGCGGCTCCACGCCAGCGCGATGGCGAATGTCCGGGCGCGCGAGCCCGGACAGGCTGTGCTGGAGCTCACCGATCTCATCGCGCGGTTCCCGCGACATCCGCTGGCCGCTGCGGCACAGCTCGGGATCGGCGAAGCGTACCACCAGCAAGGCGATTGTCGCCAGGCGCTCGTGGAGCTGGGGAAAGTGGTGGAGGGCTACCCCGGGAGCGCCCAGGTCCCGGACGCGCTCCTCACGATCGGGCTCTGCCGCCGGTCGCTCGGAGAACCGGGTGGCGCCACCGCCGCGTGGCGCCGGCTCGTGAGCGAGCATCCGCGGACGGATGCCGCCGCCCGCGCGCGCGCCCTGCTTGACGTGCGAAGCGGCGCCGCGCGCCGTTCGCGCTGATCCCACCGACGGGTCGCGCGCGTCCATTTCTTGACGCCCCTCGTCACGAAGGTATACTGAAGCGCGTTCTTTCATGAGCCAGCGATGATGACGACGACACGTATCTATGCAGAGACACTGAGCGATGCCCGGCATCGCGCGTCCGCGTGGCGCGAGGAGATCGCCCGCGCCGCGGCGGGGCCCTCGGTGCGCGTCGTGAGCCCCGGGACCGCAAGTTTCCCAGGGCTCCTCGGCGAGATCCCGGATCCGCCCGCGTGCCTGCACGTCTGGGGACACATCCTCGCCGAGGATGCGCTGGCGGTGGCCGTGGTGGGCTCGCGCCAGGCGACCCCCTACGGGATCGAGGTGGCCGAGCGGCTGGGCTTCGATCTTGCGACGCGCGGCGTGACGGTGGTGAGCGGGCTCGCGCGCGGGAT
>JACOVB010000001.1 GCA_016177555.1 Candidatus Rokuibacteriota bacterium | reverse complement strand
GGACAGGGAAGCGGCGTACGGGAAATCCGTTCGCGCCGTTTGAGGTGGCGGGGGCTGGAGACGGGCTCACGGCGACCCTACACGGGCACGAAGCTGGAAACGGCGGATACAGCCAAGGGGAGCCTACGGGGTACCGCGCCAGTCCTCGACCCTACTATGCTCCGGCCCTCGCACCCGGGAGCCCGTGATGGGCGAGGATCCGCTGAATGGCGGCGAGGTCATCGATCGTGGCCATCAGCGGCATCCGCCCGGCGCAGCGCGGACAGCGGAGGACATCCAAGCCGAAGGCGCAAAAGCCCTCGGCGGTATCGTCCAGCTCCGAGGACATCCCCCTTGTCGGAATTCTTGCATATTTGAACGTCGCAGTTTTGATCCTCTGAGCGACAGCAAAAACAGCAGGGACATGACGAGGTGCTCGGCAAACGGCTCAGAAATATGAGCCAAAGCACCTGGAGGAGGCATCACGAGTCCTCGGGGGAAGCCCTTCTCAGTCTGAACTCGGAACGGCCTTGGCAAATTTCCTGACAGGCGGCCCTGATTTTGTAAAGTAGCCTTACAATTTCTCGAGGGTCGAGTTTTGAAAGCTGGAATCAGAGAGCGCAAGAGGCCTCCCGAGGAGTCAGGAATTTCACACGATATCGAGCACTTAGAGAGAAGCGAAGAGAAGGATGGCATCACTTGTGCACTCCACCGCAGATTAGAATGCGGGAGGCTCAGGAAGAGGGGAAGGGCCCTTATGTCTCCTACACTCCTGGGTCTCGGGGTCAGGCTCCGTCGCCGCCGGCGGGACTGAGCGGGGGCCGCCCAGCTGGGGGGAGTCGCCATGGACATCGGACCGGCGTGGCCTCGCTTTCCCGGTTCTCTGCCGTTCTGTCCGGGGAAACACCGCAAGGTGTCCACGGAGGACACTATGTCGAAGCGGTCGCGCTCGATCCAAGTTGCTCTCATCCTCGCGGTCACGCTTCTGGCCGGCCTCCACGCCGCGCCTGAGGCTCGAGCGGTCACGATCTCCTCGGGGTTTGACTGGTTCCTCACTCCCCTTACAGAGGAGACGAGCGTCGCTCTGCCAATTGGGACAGTCCAATTGAAATCGTTCCCCGGTTTCAACCTCCTGTTCCCCGATCCCGGAGGTTTACTACCGCCCACGCTCGAAATTCGGTTTGTTGACCAACACGGCAACACGGTCGGGCCGGACTCGCAGCACAGGGTCGGAGCGAGCATAACGCCCGGTCCGTTCCCGCCAAACGGGACGTTCGACACGGCCATTCAGCGACTCAATGATGTGACCCTGAGCGGCATCGGCAGCACGGGCACCGCCGACATCAGGTTCCGCTACCTCTCGCTGATGAGCACAGCGCCCGTCGACATTGGTGGCTCCTTCTTCGACCTCTATGTTGGCCTTGATCCCTCGGCGGAGCAGGACATCGGGAGGATGCTGTTCACGTGCCGGACCGCTGACTGTACCAAGGGCGAGGTTAGTCTTGGGCCGCCGGACGGCCGCGACGACTATCACCTGATTCCGGGCGACGAAGCCCTAGGGCTGCCTCTCAAGTACGTGATCGACTTCATTCCCGAGGGAGCAGATCCGATACCCGCAAACATCGCGTTCTCCTGCCCTCCTACGTGCCCCGGCGGCCTCCAGACCAGGAGCGTCTTCCACCGTAGCGATCCTACTGGTCCCCATGGCTTCTACGATGTCCCCGCGCCGGCGACGCTGATTCTCCTCGGAGCAAGCGCCGCCTGCGCAGCGCTCGTACGAATTACGCATAGGAGACGTAAGGGCCCTAAGGGATATTCGCTTCGCTCAACCAGGCTTCGGGGGGTCCTGGATGCCCGCTGCATGGGGCCGCGTGCTGCGAACTGGCGATAATGTTTCCTATGTGCCCGCTCTGCGGCGTTGGCCGCGCGAGTGTTCTTGTGGGGTAGGCTACGCCACCACGTCAAGCGAGAGGCCAGCCGCTTCATCCTAATCTACGCTGTGAGGGGTAGCGGGTGAGGGGTTGAAATGTTCCCGGCGCTCGAGTGAGCTTGCCCATCGCCGTGCGCGCGGAGGCGACGAGCGGGCCAGGGCGCCGGGCCGGCCGCGTTGGCGCGGGAGCACTGGGCCCAGCGTAACGGGAGACAAAGGAGAGATCATGAGCGTACGAGACGGCCGACTCCGTTCCAGCTTCTTCTTCCGAATTCTCGTCGCCGGGGCGAGCCTGGCCGCCCTGGCGCTGGCGGGGCCGGGGGCGGCGGTCGCCGCGCCGGTGGTGTTCAGCGACGCCGGGGCCACGCCCGCCGATATCCTGGACACGGTGAACGCGTTCCGAGGCGCGGTCGGCGCCCCGAACAACGCCAACGCCCCCGGGCCCCTTCCCGGCGGGCGCCGGGAAATCAACTGGGACGGCGGGGGCGGGGCCGCCCTGGTGAACACCAACCTGGCGAAGACCGCCTTCCTCAACAACCGGGGCGCCTTCTTCGGGCCGGCCGCCACGATCTTCTCGATCAGCGGCGCGCCGAGTCCCGAGTTCGGCAACATCAATCCGACCTACCCTGACATCTTCCAGACCTTCAGCTCCCCGCGGCTGTTCTCGCCCACCAACAGCATCGTCACCGAGGAAACCTTCTTCGTCCCCGGCTTCGGCCTAACCAAGCCCGCCAGCGTCAGCGGGTTCGGGGCGGTCTTCACCGACGTGGACCTCGCGGACACCACTCGCATCGAGTTCTTCGACATCTTCGGCGATCTGATCGGCAGCCACTCCGTCCCGGTGGCCGACGGGGGGCTGTCCTTCCTCGGCGTGTTCTTCCCGACCGAGCCCCGGGTGGGGAGGGTGCGGATCACCACCGGCAACACCGTGCTCGGCCCGGACGACAACCCCGCGGGCGGCATCGACGTGGTTGTCATGGACGACTTCATCTATAGCGAGCCCCAGCTCATCCCCGCCCCGGCGGCGCTGGCCCTGGTGGGCCTGGGCCTGACCGTGCTGGGGCTACGCAGGCGCTCCACCTACCGCAGGAATTGCGCTCTCGACGGCGGCACAGGCCATGCGTCGTCGAAGCCTAGCGGGGCTGGATGTCGGCGATGAGCCCCACCGGCGCACGGGTCTCGATGCCGGTGAAGCGCGGAGACGGATGTGGCGGCCGGTACTCGCCGCTCTTCGCGCCCACCGCCTTGTCCACATCGGCCCCTGATGCCCTCGGTGAGCGTGTCGACGGTCTGTCCGCCGCGCCGCACGAATCGATGCAGCGGCGCGGTCGGGTTGCAGCTCCTCGACAACCGATGGGACAACGCCCCGGGAACAGGCGTTGTGAAGAAGGAGGCGCGCGATGCCTCTGAGCAAGAATGTCCACATCCTCAGAGCTGTCTGGATCACCGCCCTCATGGTGGCACTCCTTGCAGCAACCCCCCACGCCGCCAGGGCTCAGCTCACCGTTGGAGCTCCTACCGCCACGTTTGGCCCGGGGCCCGCTCTCACCGGCTTCAGCGTGACCGTTGGTATCAAGAGTGTAGGGCCGCTCTCGCCCGGGGATAGCGTCACGCTCCAGTACACGAATGCGGCGGGCGCTGCGATCGGCGCCCCGGTGGTGGCCGCCGTAGGGGCGGGTGGAGTTGTGACGGTACCACCACCTCCGATTCCCGCCGGCGCAACAGGCCTCGGCAACAAGGTGGTGATCAGCTACGATCTCGGGGGCGGAACGATCATCACCGCAAAACCGCTCGTCTGGTACAACTCAGCCTGGATCGGGACAACAGCGGCCATCAAGGTGGATCCATTTGGCGTGCCAGGGATCACGTCCGCCCAGAGCTGGTTCATCCAGGAAACGGGTCTCGACATCACGAGCACGTCTGCCGAGTTTGGCTCCGTGTCGTCGACCCTGTTGGCCAGCAACTTCGACCTCGTGTACAGCGATCTGGGCGGAGGTGAGTTCGAGGCGCTGATCAGTGGTGATGACAGCTTCATGCGCTTCTCGAACGAGACGTATGTGGCGTTTCCTGATGGGTTGGCCTTCGGTGACATCCGGATCGATTTCTTCGATGGCGTGACTGCTTCCGGCACGTTCAGCTTCTCAGCCCTTGGTCTGGCCGGGGTCTGGAACTGGAACTCGACGACGAACTACACAGGTGGAACGTCCAGTACCCCGTTCGATTTCACCGCTCCAGCGATATCGCTGGAGGTGCCGGAGCCCGCCACCGTCTTGCTGTTGACGGCGGGTCTGGCTGCGCTGGCACGCGCCGCCCGACGAAGGCGTTCCTGACGTCCGTCGGCGCGCAGAAGGCAGAGGCCCTGCCGGGCGCCTCGCTCACGCGCACGGTTGCCCGGGGCACGCGAGGATAGGCGACATGAACGCCCTCCGGCGGGCGGTGCTCCTTGAACTGGTGCACCTCGACGAGTCCGGTCGACGTCCAGCCCTGCCGGAGCGCGTGCTGCTGCCCTGGACTTCCGCGCTCGACCGCGCCGACCGGGAGATAGCAGAGTGCCGCATCTTGTGTTAGCCCGGCCCCACCCGACGGCCGCCGCCGCGGGCGGGGCCGGGCCAGCCCGCCTCGGCCGGGCCAGACGCCGTTTGTGTTGGCTATGCTCTGAGCTGCTGCTCGAGCCCCATGGTCGTCGCCCCTCCCGGGTGGCGTCGCGAGCCAGCATAGCATCGCCCGCTGGCTACTCGCCGCGCAGGAGATTGCCGAAGATTCGGCGGCCGAGCGTGAAGCCCTCGGCGACGGTGGCGGCGGCGCCCGGAGCCTCCGGATGCGCCTCTCGCCAGGCCCGCACGTGCTCTTCCGACCGGAAGAAGTTGAGCGTCGTTCAGAGCGAGCCGGCGATCCGGTGGGCGCCTGGCTCGCGCGTTCCGACCCACACCATGATCCCCTCGGCGCCGGGGGAGGGGCCGTCCGGAGTGACCGAGAACCCGAGCGGCGCGTGGCAGTGGTGGCACTCGGCAGTGATGTGGACGGACTCGCCCAGCATCGGCGCGATGCCCAGCGCGTCGATGGCGCAGACGGCGAAGCGCTCTCGCCCTCCCGCCAGGCGCAGCGCGAAGACTGTCGGGATCGCCGAGAACGGATAGGCAAGATCGATCTGGCCGGCCTCGATGCGGATGAGATCGTCGGCGTCGAGCGCCGCGAGCGCGCTCCCGGCTCCGGGGAGATCCGCCACCGGGATCGGGCCGCCCCGCTGGGCGAAGAGGCGCAAGATGCGTCGCAGGACGTCCCGGTACGGGTGGGCCTGGCGGGCGTTCCACCGAGCCTCCAGCTCATGGTCGGCCAGCTCGTCGGCCGTCTTGATCGGCAGCGTCATCGGGGCAGGCGCGGCTTGATGACGCGGGCGAAGGCCTCGACCTCGCACCGAGGCATGTCGTAGCCGCCGTCCAGCGTGTGGGCCGGGAAGAGGAACACGTGCTCGACCCCGGCCTCCTCGCGGGCCTGGAGCAGCCGCTCCAGGCAGCGCTCGGCCGGGCCGAAGAGCCCGAAGGCGTCGCAGACCCGCGCGGCCAGGTCGTCGGAGATCGTCTCCGGAGCGAGTTCCTCGGGGAGATCGAGGCCGCACTGGCGCAGCCAGTAGAGATTGGAGGCGCTCGGGTAGCTGAGCCACGGATGCCCCGGGGCGAACCAGCGCTGCGCCCAACGCCTCGCGGTCTCGGTGCTGTCCTCGATCGCGATGGGCACGATGAAGATGGTCCGGAAGCCGTCCAGCGAGCGCCCCGCCCGGTGTGCTCCCGCTTCCAGATGCCGTCGGGCCGCGGTGATGGCATCGCGGTGGAGCCCGACGAGCACGAGCGCGCCGTCGGCCACCTCGGCCGCGAGCTCGACCATCCGCGGGCCGGCCGCCAGCAGGTACACGGGCGTTGGCCGCGCGCTCACGTTCCTGAGCCGGCTCGCCGTGCCGCCGAAGCTCACCGTCTCGCCCGCCAGGAGGCGCCGGAGCTCGAGCACCGCCTCCCGCATGTCGGCCACCTTCGCGCGCGGCCGCCCGATGCTGCGCACCGCGAGGAAGCCCGGGGCCACCGTGAGGCAGCAGCGTCCCGGGGCGATCTCTTCCAGGCTGTGCGCCGCGGAGGCGAGGAGGAGGGGATGGCGAACCGCCGGGCTGGAGGTCGCTGGGTAGAGACGAAGGTGCCGGGTGCGGGCCGCCGCCAGCCCGAGCGTCACGTACACGTCGCGGCCGCTATGCGGGTGATCGTGCACGCCGACCCCGTCCAGGCCGGCATCCTCGCAGCGGGCGATGAAGTCGGCAACCTCGGGAACGGGGAGACCTACCGGCACGCGAAGATCTATCTCCACGTCGTGGGGGTCAGGTCTTGAAAGCCGACACGTAGCCGCGGCCCCGCCGCTGCTGCGCTCCCGGCGATACACGATGACCAGTACCCTGTCCGCGATCGCAATGCAGGACCGCACCCCTACCGATGTCGTAATGCAAGACCTGACCCCAGGATGGCCTGCGCCATGAGCCGCGCCCCCTCGTGGCACTTGTCGGGGGGCTCGTAGCTGTAGGCCAGGCGGATGTACCTCTCGCCGCCGCCGCTGGGGAAGAAGGCCGGCCCCGGCGTGAACTGCACCTCCGCCTGGCGGGCCAGCTCCAGGAGCCGTGCGGTATCCGTGCCCGTGGGCAGCGTGATCCAGACGAAGAAGCCGCCCTCGGGCTTGCTGATCTCGACGTCCGTCCCGCCCAGCACTTCCCAGAGACCGCGGAGCATGGCGTCGCGCTTGGCGCGGTACACCTCGACGAGGAGCGCCACGTGCGACTCGAGATTATCTCTCAGGTAGTACGTCGCCACCCGTGAGGCGAAGGGGTTGACGCCGCCGCCGAAGAGGAAGCCCTGGAAGGCGGGGATCATCTCCTTCGGCGCCAGGAGCCAGCCGAGCCGGAAGCCCGCGCCGAGGATCTTGGAGACGGTCCCGGCCCGGATCACGCGGCCGCCCGTGTCCAGCGCGTAGAGCGAGGGCAGGTGCTCGCCCTCGAAGCGCAGCTCGCCGTAGGCGTCGTCCTCGAGGATCAGCGTGTCGTACTCATGGGCCAGGTCGACGAGCTCCTGGCGACGCCTCAGCGACAGCGTGGGGCCGGCCGGGTTCTGGAAGTTGTCGATGGTGTAGATCAGCTTGCAGCGGCGTCCCTCCTTGCGGAGTGCCTCGAGCTGCTGGCGGGCGACGCTCGTCACCATCCCCTCGGCGTCCACCGGCACCTCCAGCACCTGGGGGCCGTGCCGCCGGATCGTGTGGAGCGTGCCCGAGAAGGTCGGCGCCTCGCACAGGATGGCGTCGCCCGGGTCCACGAAGGCGCTGACCGCCAGCGACAGGGCATGCCCCGAGCCGTTGGAGATGATGATGTTCTCCGGGGCCACCTTGAGCCCCTCGAAGAGCCCGTACTTGTGGCATACGAATTCGCGCAGGCCGCGGTAGCCCTGCGGGTCACCGTAGGTCAAGGCCTGGGCGCCCTCCGCCTTCATCATCCTGGCCGTGGCCTCGACGAGGGCGTCGTAGGGAAAGGACGCCGGGTCGGGGAAGCCTCCACCGAACTCGAAGCGCGCGCTCGTGACAGGTCTCTGCGTCCCGACTGGCCGGCCCCAGCCGATGCGGCCGCGGCTCGACAGCAACTTCTCGAAGTGGGGTGCGGGTGTGTTGGTCATGACGGGCAGGATACTCCCAACTTTTCACTTGAACACAACTCATGAAATGAATAGTATTCAGTAAATTCAGATCCCGAGGAGGCCTCCTGTGAGCGACAGCCTGGTCCTGGTGACGGAAGAGCCCCCGCTGGCCGTCGTGGAGCTGAACCGGAAGCGGCAGAAGAACGCGCTGAGCATGGCGCTGCGCGACGAGCTGGAGGCGGCGCTCGGCGCGCTCGAGGCCGACTCGCGCGTGAAGGCCGTCATCCTCACCGGCGGGGCCGAGGCCTTCAGCGCCGGCTTCGACCTGAAGGAGGTCATCGAGACCGATTTCCGCGCCTTCGCCCACCGGGCCGTGGAGTTCACCGAGAGAACCTACTTCTTCAAGAAGCCGCTGGTCGTGGCGGTGGCGGGCCCCGCCTTCGCGGGCGGCTTCGACCTGGCGCTGTCGGGGGACGTCATCGTGGCCGCCGAGGGCGCCTCCTTCGGGCGGCCCGAGACCCGCTTCGGGATCAACACGCTCATGACCAAGCTGTGGCTGCGGATCGGGATGCCGAAGGCCCTGCAGATCTCGCTGACGGGCGAGACGCTCTCGGCGCAGGAGGCGTTGGCCATCGGCCTGGTGGACCGTGTGGTCCCCGCCGGCGAGCTGCTCCCGGCGGCCCGGGCCGAGGCGGAGCGGCTCGCCCGCAACCCGCTCTCCGCCGTCATGGCGGTGAAGCGCGCGGCCCGGACCGTCCCGTACATGGACGTGCGGAGCGCCATCGAGTACGAGTTCGGGCTCACCGGGGAGATCGTCGCGGAGGGATCGGTGAAGCAGATCCTCCGCGACTACGCAAAGCAGCTCGGGATCGTGCGCGAGTGACCGCGCGCGCGGCCAGGGAGGCCCCATGAACACGGACTCGCGCTACTTCAGCGAGGACCACG
Source organism: Candidatus Rokuibacteriota bacterium (assembly GCA_016177555.1). The sequence goes on along the minus strand of JACOVB010000001.1, from coordinate 694 downwards.
AGCTGTTCAGGAAGCACCTGCGGGCGTTCGTGCTGCGGGAGCTGGCGCCACGCGCGGACGAGTGGGAGCGCGCCGGGCTCGTGCCGCGGGAGGTGTTCCGCCGCATGGGCGAGCTGGGCTATCTCGGCATTCGCTTCGGGTCCGAGTACGGCGGGAGCGGCCTGGACCACTGGTACACGGTCGTGCTCTGCGAGGAGCTCATGCGCTCGCTGTCCGTGGGGATCGGCGTGAGCATGCTCGTCCAGAGCGAGTTCGCCACGGCCGTGCTCCACGACGAGGGGCCCGAGGAGCTGCGGCGCGCCCTCCTCCCGGCCGCGATCAAGGGCGAGACGATCTGGGCGCTCGGGGTGACGGAGCCGGGTTTCGGCTCCAACGTGGCCGGGCTCCAGACGACGGCGCGCCGGGAGGGCGGCGACTACGTCATCAACGGCTCGAAGATCTTCATCTCCAATGGCACGCGGGCGGACTTCATCACGCTGGCCGTCCGCACCGGCGGGCAGGGGCCAAAGGGCATCAGCCTGATCGTCTTCCCCACCGACACGAAGGGCTTCAGCGTGGGTCGGGCGCTGGACAAGCTGGGCGCCCGGGCCAGCGACACCGCGGAGCTGTCCTTCGACGGCTGCCGCGTGCCGGCCCGCAACCTCATCGGCGAGGAGGGCAAGGGCTTCCAGTACATCCTCGACCACTTCCAGGG